>CBHCMH010000386.1:0-2663 GCA_965974445.1 uncultured Rhizorhapis sp. | reverse complement strand
GTCCGCGCGGCGTGGACGATCCTCGATCGGGTGGCCGCGGGTGCGCCGGCCGAGAATCTGCAGATGATGGGGGAGGCAAGCGCGGCCTATCATCCCGGCCAATCGGGCACGCTGCGCCTCGGGCCCAAGAAGATCCTCGCCGAATATGGCGTGCTGCACCCCAGGATGGTGAAGCAGTTCGACCTGTCGGGCAGCGTCGTTGCGGCCGAGATTTTCCTCGACGCCATCCCCGCCCGGCGCAAATCCACCTTCATGCGCGCGCCCTATGCCCCGCCCGCGCTGCAGGCGGTGAAGCGCGATTTCGCTTTCCTGGTGCCCGAGACGCTGGAGGCGGACCAGCTCGTCCGCGCGGCGCGCAATGCCGATAAGAAGGCGATCGTCGATGCGCGGCTGTTCGATGTCTTCACCGGGCAAGGCGTGCCCGAGGGACAGAAGTCGCTCGCCATCGAATTGACGCTGCAACCCGGGGAGAAGAGCTTCACCGAAGAAGACCTCAACGCCATCAGCGCCGCCATCATCAAGGCGGCGGAGAAGTTGGGCGGGACATTGCGCGGGTGATGGGGCTGATCACCCAACCCATAAACCGTCATTCCCGCGCAGGCGGGAATCCATCTCCCAGCGCTGCCTGAAGTGTATGGTTCAGGAGATGGATCCCCGCTTTCGCGGGGATGACGAAAAATTTACGAAGAGCTGAACAATGACCATCCTCACCCGCCGCACCTTCGCGATCATCTCCCACCCCGACGCGGGCAAGACGACGCTGACCGAGAAACTGCTGCTCGAAGGCGGCGCGATCCATCTTGCGGGTGAGGTCAAGGCGCGCGGGGCCAATCGCCGCGCCCGGTCCGACTGGATGAAGATCGAGCAGCAGCGCGGCATTTCCGTCACCTCCTCGGTCATGACCTTCGAAAAGGACGGCCTCACCTTCAACCTGCTCGACACGCCGGGGCACGAGGATTTTTCCGAGGACACCTACCGCACCCTGACCGCCGTCGACAGCGCGGTCATGGTGATCGACGCCGCCAAGGGCATCGAGCCGCAGACGCGCAAGCTGTTCGAGGTGTGCCGCCTGCGCTCGGTCCCGATCATCACCTTCGTCAACAAGGTTGACCGGGAGGGCCGCGAGCCCTTCGCCCTGCTTGACGAGATCGCCGACATGCTGGCGCTCGACGTCACGCCGATGAGCTGGCCGGTCGGCATGGGCGGCCAGTTCGAGGGCATTTACGACCTCTACGCCAACCGCCTGATGCAGCCGAGCGGCGACAGCCGCACATTCGAGGGGAAGAGCAGCCAGTTCACCGGCATGCGCGATCCGAAGCTGGCCGACGCGCTGTCGGCCGACGGCCTCGCCCGGCTGCATGAGGAGGCGGAGCTGGCGCAGGCGGGCTATGCCGCCTTCGATGTGGCGGCCTATCGTCATGGCGACCTCACCCCTGTCTATTTCGGCTCCGCGCTCAAGCAGTTCGGCGTGTCGGAACTGATCAAGGCGCTGGCCGACCACGCCCCGCCGCCCCGGACGCAGCCCGCCGAGCCCGCCCATGTCGATCCCGAGCGCAGCGACGTCACCGGTTTCATCTTCAAGGTGCAGGCTAATATGGACCCGCAGCATCGCGACCGCATCGCCTTCATGCGGCTCTGTTCGGGCACCTTCAAGCGCGGCATGAAGCTGACGCCCAGCGGCCATGGCAAGCCGATCGCGGTGCACAGCCCCATCCTCTTCTTCGCGCAGAATCGCGAGCTGGCGGACGAGGCCTATCCCGGCGACATCATTGGCATTCCCAATCACGGCACGCTGCGCGTCGGCGATACGCTGAGCGAGAAAGCCGATGTCCGCTTCACCGGCCTGCCCAATTTCGCCCCGGAAATCCTGCGCCGCGTCGCGCTGAAAGATCCCACCAAGACCAAGCAACTCCGCAAGGCGCTCGACGACCTGTCTGAAGAGGGTGTCATCCAGGTTTTCTATCCGGAGATCGGTTCCTCCTGGATAGTCGGCGTGGTCGGCCAGTTGCAGCTTGACGTGCTCCTGTCCCGGCTGGAGGCGGAGTACAAGGTCGATGCCATACTGGAAATGGCGCCCTTCGACACCGCGCGCTGGATCACGGGCGAGGCAGCCGCGATGAAGAGCTTTGCCGACGTCAACCGCTCCAACCTCGCCAAGGACCGCGACGGCAACCCCGTCTACCTCGCCAAGAGCGCCTGGGATGTCGGCTATGTTCAGGACCGCAACCCCGACCTGCGCTTCAGCGCCACCCGGGAGCGGTAGGGAAGGCCACCATTCTGTAGCGGACCTGCGTTTCCTCTCCCTCGACGGGACTGTTGCAAAAGCCGCCGTTCGCCCTGAGCTTGTCGAAGGGCACCAATTGCTTTTCAAGAAATTGAGGGGCTTCGACAGGCTCAGCCCGAACGGCTTCGGTTTTGCTGTGATCCCCGAAGAGGAGAGCGAATGAGCGTTTGCGCCTCCTCCATCCCTTCACACGGCGCAAAAAAAGTCCCGCCAGAACCAGCCTGGCGGGACCATGTTCAAGTCAGGCCGGGACATCGCCCCGGCGCTGGGGACCTTATCCCTGATCGAGATCTTCGGTCGTGAAGTCTTCGCCCTGCACCGCGGCCAGGGGATCGTCGCCGATGGCGGCTTCCGGGCCTTGCTGCAGTTCGGCTTCATG
>CBHCMH010000385.1:0-2669 GCA_965974445.1 uncultured Rhizorhapis sp. | reverse complement strand
TTGTTTGCAGTCCGGCAGATATACCGGACCTTCCACTGCGATTTCATCAGGGACATTCAATTGCGGGGTGAGCTGGACTCGCAAGCCCGGCCCGAAACGCTCGCCAGCCTGCTGATGATGTCGCACAATGCCGCCCTCAATTATTGGGCCAGCAACGAAATCGGTCCCGAATATCTGTCCGCGCTGTTCGATGTCGAAACCTGCAACATCCTCTATCCCGTCGCGCGCGGAGGAACGAGGCAGCAGATCGACCAATGCTATGCCGACCGCATGGAGATGCTGAACACAGTCGATTTTGACGCCTTTTTACGCAGGACGCACCGGCTTCCCGGTTCGCTGGATATTGCAGCGCTCGCCAGCGACGGTTGAGTTTCAGGAGTCATACCAAGCTGCAATCATGCCGACCCAAAAATTTGGCGTCACCACGGCGGAGTCGAAGACGGGCGTAGCCCAACGCCGGGGTCTCCCGCCTCTTGGTCGTGCCAGATTGATGGAGATTCCGGCCTTCGCCGGAATGACGGATATTTTTGCAACGATCCCCGAAGTGGGAAGGTGAACAGGTCGGCGGGGAGAATGCCGGATTACGCCCGGCGCTCTCCCCCATATGTCTTCAGAACCGGCCAGTGAACTGGACCTGGACCGTACGCGGCAGCGCGGCAAAGCCCAGCACGTCGGCGAACACACCGCCAGCCGTTCCGGTACCCGAACCGGTCGATGGACCGTCAGCCGTGCCCGCCACATAGAAGCTGTTCGTCAGGTTCTTGCCGATCAGGGCGATCTCCCAGCGATCATCCTGGCTGCCGATGCGGGCGCTGGCGTCGAGTTGCACATAGGAATCGATCGCGCTGTAGGGATTGCCGAAGCCCGAGACGATATAGCTGTCGCTATAGCGCGCGTCGGCGGCAAGCCCGAATTTCAGGTTCGATCCGATCGGCGCTTCGTACCGCGCGCCAAGCGCACCCGTCCAATCGGGGGCATTTGCAGTGGGCTGCCCGCTCAGATCCTGGAACGGCGCGCCGCCCAGCGGGTCGTTACCCGGCGTTGGCAGGTTGCAACCTTCGCTATCCTTCTGGCCCGCGAAGCATGGCGCGATGAAATCCTTGTAGCGCGCCTTGTTATAATTGACCGAGCCATGGATCGAAAAGCCATCCAAGGCCCGCGGAGCGAACTCGAAATCGACCTCAATGCCCTTCGTCCGCGCCGCACCGGCATTGTAGGTCTGGAAGGCAAAGACGGGCGAATTGAAGAAATCGACCTGCAGATCGGTATATTTGAAGCTGTACAGGCCGACGTTCAAGCGCAGCTGCCGGTGGAACAGCGTTGTCTTGGCGCCGATTTCAAAGCCCCTGCCCTTTTCCGGGGCGAAGGAGAAATCCTCCACCGGATCTGGCGAAAAGCCGCTATAGATGCCGCTGTTTGAAAAACCGCCTGACTTGTAGGCCGTCTTGTACGCCGCATAGACCATGATGTCGCGCTGCGGCTTCCATGTCAGCGTGGCTTCCGGCGACCAGTCGTTGAAGGTCTGGTTGTTCCGTACGACGGTGTTTGGCACGAACACTGCGGCGAAGGCGGCGTTCACATAAGGCTGGACGAAATAGCTGTCCTTGGTCTCATGCGTATAGCGGACGCCGCCGGTTGCTTCGAGCGTATCGACGATCTTCCACGTCACCTGACCAAAGGCTGCGAGCGTTTCGCCATCGGTCTCGCTGTTCTTCTGGAAGGACACATAGCGGTCTTCAGGCGCGGCAGTTGAATCCTCCACCGCGACGCCGGTGCCCCCGGTGACAACCCACTGGTCGAACACGCGCTTGGTCTTCTGATACAGGCCGCCGACCATCAGATTGACCGGGCCATCATAGCTCGTCAGCGCACGGAGTTCCGAGGAGTAAGCGCTCCAGGTGGAATTCTCGGTCGCCCAGGTGCCGAAGTTGCTTGACTGGAAATCACAGGCGCAGGCCCAGCGATTCTTGTTTTCCTGATAGTTATTGACCGACGTGATGGTAACGTCGTCCAGTTCATAGTTGACCGTCCCGGTCACCGCGAAGGACTGGTAGCGGTTGTAGAGCGCGCCGTCGTCCTTCGCATATGGCAGGGTCTGCGCGATGTCGGCCGGAATATTATTCTGGTGGGTGACGAAGTTGGTATCGCAGGGGATGGACGGATTGAGCGTGCTTACGCCCGTGGCGCAATTATAGAGGACATAATTCCAGGACGAATTGTTCGTCCGGTTATAGGTGCCCGAAGCCTTGAGGGTCGCGGTCAGGCGGTCGTCGGGCGTCCATTTGAGCGTGACGCGGCCGAGCAGTTCCTTTTCGCCGGGTTGATCCCGGGGCGCGGGTTCCGCCGTGTGCGGCGTCACCGCGTTGGTGGCGATATCGAAGGTAGTGAGCGTGACCGGATCGGCGACATTCTTGAAATAGCCACCCCACATTTTCGAACCGCGCACCGCGACGCGGATGCCCAGCGTGTCTGACAGCGGGCCTGATGCGATACCTTCGATCTGCGCCTGCTCTGACCGGAATTCATAGCCGCCGCGAACCGTGAATTCCCAGTCGGGCGCGGGATCGGCGGTCGTGATCGACACCACGCCGGCAGTGGCATTCTTGCCGAAGAACAGCGCTTGCGGTCCTTTCAGGATTTCAAGCCGCGCGAGGTCGAAAAAGCCTTCG
>CBHCMH010000384.1:0-2671 GCA_965974445.1 uncultured Rhizorhapis sp. | reverse complement strand
GGAAGTTATCTGAGGTATAGGAGCAGAGGTCTTCCATGGTTTCCCTGCGCAGCCCGGCCAGAAACCGTGCCGTATCGGCGACGAAGGCCGGCTCGCATGGCCGCCCCCGGTGTGGCACCGGCGCCAGAAAGGGCGAGTCGGTTTCCACCAGCAACCTGTCGCGCGGCAGACGCGCGGCGGTCTCCTGCAAATCCTTTGCGTTCTTGAAGGTCACGATGCCGGAAATGCTGATGTAGAGGCCCAGCGCCAGCGCCTTGTCGGCGAAATCGCCGCTGGCGGTGAAGCAGTGGATAACGCCCTTGAAAGGCCCCTTTCCCATTTCGTCCGACAGGATCTGGATCGTATCGGCCTCTGCATCGCGGGTATGAACGATCAGCGGCAGACCGGTTTCCCGCGCGGCGGCAATATGGGCGCGAAAGCTGCATCTCTGCTGATCGCGGTCGCTATGGTCGTAATAATAGTCAAGGCCGGTCTCGCCGATGCCGACGATTCGGGGGTGCCGCGCGCGTTCCACCAGCTTGGCAGTGTCTACTTCCGGATGCGCGTCGGCCTCATGCGGATGAATGCCGACGGTGGCCCAGACGTCGGGATTGCCCTCGGCCGTCGCGAGCACCGCGTCCCACTCATTCTCGCGCGTCGAGATGTTGAGCATGACGCCAACCCCGGCCTCCCGCGCGCGAGTGAGCACAGCGGACTGGTCCTCGACCAGGCCCTTATAGTTGAGGTGACAATGACTATCGATCAGCATGACGGGGGATATAGGGGGAATTGGGGCGGTTGCCAAACGGGTGTGGATAGCGTGGAGGTATAATAACCAAGTGCCCTAGCCCTTCGACCTTTCTCGTCATCCCCGCGAAAGCGGGGACCCAACTCGCCCCAATCTCTGACTTTGAACCAAGAGGACAGATGGGTCCCCGCTTTCGCGGGGATGACGAACCATTGATTTGGTCATGCTTCCGCCGGCAATTCCAACCTCGGAAATAGCGGCTTCGGCGGGCTGAGTGTGAAGCCGTTTTCCGCCAGCCGTTGAAACCACTCCCCCGCCCCAATGGCGTCATAGCCCCGCTGTTCACCCGGCACGCCGATCTGGTCGAGCAGCGCGGCGGCGCTCGCCGGGATGACCGGCTGGATGGCAATGGCGAGGTCGCCGATCGCTTCGTAAAGCGTGGCAAGAACCGCTTCCATGCGGGCCGGATCGGTCTTGCGCAACGCCCAGGGCGCCTGCGCGTCGATATAGGCGTTGCAAGCAAAGACAGCGCGCATCCAGACCTCGATGGCCTGGGATAGGGCAAATTCATTCATGGCGGCGGGGAATTCAACGGAGGTTGCCTGACGGACCAGAGCCAGCAATTCCTCGTCCTGCGCTTGCCTTTCACCCTGGGGAATGCGGCCGTCCAGATTCTTGGCAATGAAACTCAATGTACGCTGCGCCAGGTTTCCGAAGCTGTTGGCAAGGTCAGAATTCGACTTCTGAACAATGGCTTCCGGGCTATAGCTACCATCATTTCCGAATGTGACTTCACTCAAGAGAAAATAACGTAACTGGTCGATGCCGAAGGCTTGCGACAATTCCAGCGGGTCGGCGACATTGCCGACCGACTTCGACATCTTCTCACCCCGGTTGAGCAGGAAGCCATGGCCGAACACCTGTTTGGGCAAAGGCAGCTTCGCGCTCATCAGGAAGGCCGGCCAGTAAACCGTGTGAAAGCGGACAATATCCTTACCGATGATGTGGAAAATATCGCCACCCTCCTGCCAGAAGGTGCGGTAATCCTCCGTATCGGCCGGATAGCCCAGCCCGGTCAGATAATTGGTGAGCGCATCCACCCACACATACATCACATGGCCGTCGCTACCCGGCACCTTCACGCCCCAGTCGAAGCTGGTGCGCGAGACGCTGAGATCGGACAGGCCGCCCTCGACAAAGCGCATGATTTCGTTGCGGCGGCTTTCCGGGCGGATGAAGTCGGGCTGGTTATTGTACAGGTCCAGCAATGGCTGCTGATATTTGGAGAGCTTGAAAAACCAGCTTTCCTCGACGGTCCATTCGACCGGCGTTCCCTGCGGCGACAGGCGCGTACCCCCTTCCCCGTCGATCAGTTCCTTTTCGTCGTAAAAGGCCTCGTCGCGGACCGAATACCAGCCTTCATAGCGGCCCAGATACAGGTCGCCATTGGCCTCCATCGCCTTCCAGATCGCCTGGCTGGCGTCATGATGCGCCGGTTCGCTGGTGCGGATGAAACGGTCATAGCTGATATTGAGAGCGTCATCCATCTGCTGGAAATAGCCCGACATTTCATCGGCGAGGGCGCGCGGCTCCATATCCTTGCCCCGCGCGGTTTGCGCCATTTTCAGGCCATGTTCGTCCGTCCCGGTCTGGAACCGCACCGGGCGGCCCATCAACCGCTGAAAACGCGCAATCGCATCGGTTGCGATCGCCTCATAGGCATGGCCGATATGCGGACGGCCATTGGGGTAGCTGATGGCGGTGGTGATGTAGAAGGGTTTGGACATCGGGTCTTCTGTCTGGATGGTTGGCGGCCTTCCTAGCCGCTAGGGCGGTATATTAGAAGGGGCGATGTTTGGGTGTGTGATGGGGGGTTTGGGTGGAAAGTTGCCCTTCCCCTCACGCTTGCGGGAGGGGTTAGGGGAGGGCATGCCACCGCCATTT
>CBHCMH010000383.1:0-2674 GCA_965974445.1 uncultured Rhizorhapis sp. | reverse complement strand
CCACCACGCCGCTTCGCGTCGCGGTCCCCCTCCCCGTGCCGGGGAGGATTTGCATGTGCACTCACCCCGCCATGATCGCCGTATCCCGCAGTCCCCGCCACACATGAACCGCCTGCCGCGTCTCCTGCACATCGTGGACGCGCACCATCTGCGCGCCTTGCTGGACGGCGTGCAGCGCAAGGGCGACCGATCCGCCTAGCCGCTCGCCGGCGGGTGCCTCGTTCGAAAGCGCCCCGATGATGCGCTTGCGGCTGGCGGCGAAGAGGACGGGAAGCCCCAGGCCCTGGAACATGGCAGGCGCGTTGCAGATGGCGAGGCTGTGCTGCAGCGTCTTGCCGAAGCCGATGCCGGGATCGACGATGATATGGTCGCGGCTGATCCCCGCCGCGACCGCTTCGTTCACGCGGGCAGCGAGCCAGTCATAGACGTCGAGCGCCGCATCGCTGTAGCTGGCCCCGGCGTGGGGATCATCGCCGCTCGAGGGCGCGTGCATCAGGATGACGGGACAGCCCGCCTGCGCCACCACCCCGGCGCTGCGCGGATCGTGGAGCAGGCCGCTGACGTCGTTGACGATATGCGCGCCCGCCGCCAGCGCGGCCTCCATGACCGACGCCTTGCGCGTGTCGATGGAGACCGGCACGCCGGCCCTTGCCAGCCGTTCGATGACGGGGACGACGCGCTTGATCTCATCGCCTTCCCAGACCGGTTCCGCGCCGGGCCGGGTGGATTCGCCGCCCACATCGATGATGGCCGCGCCTGCCTCATGCATGGCAAAGCCCGCGTCGGCGGCGGCTGACGGGTCGCCCAGATGCTTGCCGCCGTCGGAGAAACTGTCGGGCGTCATGTTCAATATGCCCATGACGTGCGGCACGTCGAACCGGATGACCCGCTCGCCCAGGGTGAGCGGCGGGCGATTGCGGGCAAAGCCCTCCAGCATGGCACGGGCGTGGGTCGCATCGGGCAAGGCGGCGAGGGCCACTTCCAGATGTTCGATGGGGATCATGGCGCGGTGCAGCCGCTCGCCACCCCGCATGGCGGTCAGTTCCACGGCGCTGAACCAGAGGAGCCCTTGGCCGAGGCGCGCGGCGCGGCCGTCGAGACCGATGGGAGAATCCACGAAGGCGCAGGGACGCAGGTAGATGCGGGCGTCGGCGGGGAGGGCGGGGAGCGGGGCGTAGGTCATGGTGCGGGTCTAGAGCGTGTCGCCTGTGTCTTCAATCGTCCTATGATCGCCGTGCTGGAGGGAGGGGCGAACCATGTTGCCGTCCGTGTGACTTATGTTGCGTCGAAGCGGACGTTTACTCCCCTCCCGCTTGCGGGAGGGGCTGGGGGAGGGCCTGTTAGGATAGCGCGGTGACATGCCCACCCCTAACCCCTCCCGCTTGCGGGAGGGGAATGACTGCATTCCACCCCTCTAAGGGTCACCCACAAACCCTGACACTACCGCTCCACACCCTTCACCTTGCCCCAGGTGCGCGCCGCTGTGTAGCCCAGATAGCCGGTGCCAAAGAGCGCATAGAGCGGCTCTGGAATGCCGGCCAGATAAGCGTTCATGCCGCGCGCGATCGCCTCGGCCATTTCGGGGCGGGACGCGGCGATCAGGCCCATGGGGATGGACCAGAGCAGCAGCGCATATATGACATAGAGGAAACTCGGCCGGGCGCGGCTGGTCCAGGGGTCGGCGGATTGCGCTTCGGCGAGGATGGCGGAAAGCTGTGTACGCATCGCTTCCATATCCTGACTGCCCTCCAGTTTGAGTAGTTCGAGCTTCGCCCTGTCGCGGGCCTCGGGGTCGGGAATGATCTTGTCGATGATTTTCGCGATCGGGCCGATCAGGCTTTCGATAAGGGACATGGGGTTCTCCGTTCTACAAAAGTTGTGCCAATGAGAATTTATCCGATACGGTTCGCCAGCCAGCCATAAAGGAAGGCTTCGTTCGCGGGCCGCTGTTCGGCGAGCAGGAGGTAGCGTTCGCCCTGCAGCGCCTCCATCGCCTTTAGGAGAACGGTTTCCCCCTTGCGGCCCCGAAGCGCCAGGAAGCGCGTCAGTGCGTGAAGCGTGGTGGGGCCAATGGCGCGATCGACGACGATGTCGGGATAGTCGCGCTGCTGCCGGTTCAGCGCATTGAGCGCGCGTTGCAGAAATCCCGTGGCGACGGGCGGCCCCATATTGACGCCGGTGTCGAAGAGTTCCGCGGCGATTTTCGGGGCAAGGGCAGTCACCTCGGCAAAGCGCGGGCCGTCCCAGTAGATCAGCTGGTAAATGCGTTTTGCCTCCTGAAGAGGAAATTGCCGCATGTCGCCGCCATAGCCATGGGTGCCGGCGACCGCCTGCGTGATGCCCCAGCGGGTGGGGCCGCCCTTGTCGGCGGGATGATGGCAATAGCCGCCCTCGCGGGCGATCAGCTCGTCGATGAGCATGTCGATGTTCATGGTTCAGCCTCCGTTCGTTTGGGGCTGATTGGTTATCCTATATGGTTAGATGTAGGACAGAGGATTTTTATATCGGGTCGGAGGGGGAAAGGGCACGTTCATCCGCGTCCTAACACGGAACCCCGTCAATCAGACATCTCGCCTCTTGGGAATCCTGTTACGCGCAGGTCGCCCAACAGGTCGCTGCGGTCTCCGACCAGTGCAATGGCCTCATCCCTGTCCTGAGCAATGCGCTCACACCG
>CBHCMH010000382.1:0-2680 GCA_965974445.1 uncultured Rhizorhapis sp. | reverse complement strand
ACTTGTAAATCATTCGCTTGGCGGGGGCGAAAGCGTAAGCTATGACCCATCCCCATGCACAAGACTCTCGTTAAGCCGCTCGTCGCCGGTCTGTCCCTCGCCCTCCTCGCCGGATGCGCCTCCAGCAAGAACAAGGCCGACACAAGTTATGTCGCGCGCGACGTGAGCACGCTCTACAATGCGGCGAAATATCGCCTTGATCAGGGGCAATTCAAGCTGGCGGCTGCTCTGTTCGATGAGGTTGAACGGCAGCACCCCTATTCGCCATGGGCGCGCCGTGCGCAGCTGATGAGTGCATTCAGCTATTATATGGGGCGTGACTATACGCAGTCGATCCAGTCGGCTCAGCGTTTCCTGTCGATCCATCCCGGCAATAAGGACGCGCCTTACGCCTATTATCTGATTGGCCTGTGCTATTATGAGCAGATCACTGACGTTACCCGCGATCAGAAGATCACGGAACAGGCGCTGGGTGCGCTTGGCGAGCTGATTCGCCGCTATCCGCAAAGCCGCTATGCCGCCGACGCGCGGCTGAAGATCGATCTGGTCAACGATCATCTGGCGGGCAAGGAAATGGAGATCGGCCGTTTCTATGAACGCCGCGCCCAATGGCTGGCCGCCACGATCCGGTTCCGCACGGTGGTCGATAAATATCAGACGACCACCCATACGCCAGAGGCGCTGATGCGTCTCACCGAAAGCTATCTGGCTTTGGGCATTCCGGCGGAGGCGAAGAAGGCGGCCGCGGTTCTGGGCGCCAACTATCCGGGCACGAAATGGTACAAGCGCGCCTATGAGCTTGTTCAGGAACATGCGCCGGGTGCATGACGGGCGGCCGTCATGCTGACGAGCCTTTCCATTCGCAATGTCGTGCTGATCGAGGCGCTGGACCTGGAATTCGGTCCGGGACTGGGCGTCCTGACCGGAGAGACGGGGGCCGGCAAATCCATCCTGCTGGACTCGCTTGGCCTTGCGCTGGGCGCACGGGCGGATACTGGGCTGGTGCGGCAAGGCGAGGAGCGGGCGAGCGTCAGCGCCAGCTTCGCCGAGCCGCGGGACGGCCATCCCCTGCGCGAGGTGCTGGCCGACAACGGCATTGAGCTGGAACCGGGCGATCCGCTGATCATCCGGCGGACGCTGCGCGCCGACGGGGGCAGCCGGGCCTTTGTGAATGACCAGCCCTGTTCGGCGGCGCTGCTGCGCGAGATCGGCGCGTTTCTGGTGGAAATCCACGGCCAGCATGACGACAGGGGCTTGCTCAATCCGCGCGGGCACCGGGCGCTGCTCGACGCCTTCGGCCGATGCGATGCGGCGGGCGTGGCGGCGGCGCATGAGGCCTGGCGCGCGGCGCAGGCGGCGCTGGCGCAGGCGCGCGAGGAAGTGGAGAATGCGGCGCGGGATCGCGATTATCTGGACCACAGCATCGCCGAACTTGCCGCTTTCGACCCGCAAGAAGGTGAGGAAGCCGAGCTGGCTGCCGAGCGCTCGGACATGCAGAAGGGGGCGCGGCTGACCGGCGAGCTTTCGACCGTCAGCGAGCTTTTGCTGGGGTCCGACGGCGGCCTGTCCCAGATGCGGCAGGCGGCGCGGCGGCTCGACCGGATGGCGGAGGAACATCCATTGCTCGCCGAAGCGCTCGCCAGCCTTGACCGCGCGGTCATAGAGGCGAGCGAGGCGGAAGAGAAGCTGGCTGCGGCCAATGAGGCGCTGAGCTTCGATCCGGGCCGGCTGGACGCTATCGAAACACGCTTGTTCGACCTGCGCGCGCTGGCCCGCAAGCATCGGGTGGAGCCGGACCAATTGGGGGCTCTTTACAAGGAGATGGCGGAAAAACTGGCGCGGATGGAGGCCGGCGAGGAAGGGCTTGCCCAGTTGGAGGCCGACCTTGCGACCAAGGCGGCGGCCTATCGCGCGGCGGCGGAGGCGCTGACGGCGCAGCGGCTGGAGGCGGCGGGACGGCTCGACCATGCGGTGGCGAACGAGCTTGCGCCGCTGAAGCTGGACTCCGCGCGTTTCCGCACACTCGTCGATCCGCTGCCGGAAAGCCAATGGGGGCCGGGCGGGGCGGACCGGGTGGAGTTCGAAATCTCCACCAATCCCGGCGCACCCTTCGCGCCGCTCATCAAG
This sequence comes from uncultured Rhizorhapis sp., assembly GCA_965974445.1. GTDB lineage: Bacteria > Pseudomonadota > Alphaproteobacteria > Sphingomonadales > Sphingomonadaceae > Rhizorhapis. Next base: position 553 of record CBHCMH010000382.1, on the reverse strand, counting down.
ATCGCATCGGGCGGCGAACTGTCGCGCTTCATCCTGGCGCTTAAAGTGGCGCTGGCCGAAGAGGGCGGGGCGGACACGATGATCTTCGACGAGATCGACCGGGGCGTCGGCGGCGCGGTGGCGTCGGCCATTGGCGAGCGGCTGGCGCGCCTGTCGGCCAGGAACCAGTTGCTGGTCGTCACGCACAGCCCGCAAGTCGCCGCGCGCGGCGGCATGCACATGCTGATCGCCAAGGCGAGCGACGGCACCGTTACCCGCACTGGCGTCCATGCGCTTGGCGATGGCGACCGGCGGGAAGAGATCGCGCGGATGCTGTCGGGTGCGGCAATCACCGATGAGGCGCGGGCGCAGGCGGACCGGCTGCTGGAGGGGGTGTGATTCAGTTCCGTCATCCCCGCGAAGGCGGGGATCCATCTCCGGGCCTTGCGTCAGGCGGATGGTTCAGGAGATGGATTCCCGCCTGCGCGGGAATGACGATTCAGGGATAAAAAATGACGACCAACCCCATCTCCGAAGCCGAAGCCGCCAACGAGCTCATGCGTCTGGCGAAGGC
>CBHCMH010000381.1:0-2682 GCA_965974445.1 uncultured Rhizorhapis sp. | reverse complement strand
CCGTGCCATGGAGCCGATGGCCGTGACCGCGCGTGTTGTCGATGGACAGGCCGAGGTCTGGATCGCCACGCAGGCCCCAGCCTTCGCGCGCGCCGCGGTGGCACGCGCGCTGAACATCGGTGAGCGGGACGTCGTCATTTACCCTTTGCTGGCCGGGGGGTCCTTTGGCCGCAAGCTGGAATCCGATGCCGCCGTGCAGGCCGCCATCATTTCCCGCGTGTTGACACGGCCGGTTCCGCTCCTCTGGTCACGGGCGGAGGACATTATTCATGACCGGCCCGCGCCCCCGGCCCACGCCCGGATGGCGGCAAAACTGGGCTTGGGCGGTTTCATCGAAGGCTGGCTGGCAAAAGTCGCGGCGCCATCCACCCTTACCGAAACCTGGGCGCGAATGGCGGACGGAGCGCTTCCTGGCCAGGCCAGGGAAAAGGCCGCGGGCACGGCGGAACGGGCGGCAATTTCAGGCCTTGCCCCGCCCTATAATATGGGCGCGCTGGCCGTCGATCATTATCCGGTGGACACCGGCCTGCCATCCGGGCGCTGGCGCAGCAATGCCGACCGCTATGCTGCCTTCTTCAACGAATGCTTTATCGATGAGCTCGCGCATGTGGCGGGAATCGAGCCCATGTCCTTCCGCATGCAGATGCTGAGCAACCATCCGCGCCTTGCCCATTGCCTTTCCACTGCTGCCGCGCTGGGCGGCTGGGAGGGGGGCATCGCGGGCAGCGGCCAGGGCATTGCCTGCCACAGCATGTCGGGCAGCCATATCGCCGTGGTTGTGGAGGCGAGCCTGAAGCAAAACCGTCTCAGTGTCAGCCGGATCGTGGCGGCCGTCGATTGCGGGATGCAGGTCAATCCCGACATTGCCCGGCAGCAGATAGAAGGCGGACTTATCTTTGGCCTGGCCGCCGCCGTGGGGGGCACCACCGCTTACGAGCGCGGCCTGCCGGCGAAGATGCGGCTGGGCGCGCTCAACCTGCCGCGTTTGGCCGACATCGGCGACATCACGGTGGAAATCATTCGCAGCCGCGCGGACGCGGGCGGCGTCGGAGAGATCGGCGTTCCAGCCGTTGCGCCCGCCATCGCCAATGCCCTGTTCACCGCAACCGGCGAACGATTTCGTACACTGCCCATATTGGGTGAAAGATAGACCATGTCCCGGCCAGCCGATCATCCCCCGTTGAAGGACGACAGGACTGGCGTCCTTCTTGTCAATCTTGGCACCCCCGATGCGCCTGAACCAAAGGCGGTGAAACGCTACCTGAAGCAGTTTCTTTCCGACCCCCGGGTCATTGAAATTCCCCAATTCCTTTGGCAGCCAATTCTTCGCGGAATCATCCTCCATACCCGCCCCAAAAAATCCGCGCACGCCTATAGTCAGATCTGGACGTCAGACGGTTCACCTCTGGCGGCGATCACACGGGCGCAGTCGGAGGCGTTGCAGGCTAATATGGGCGAGGGACTGACGATCGACTGGGCCATGCGCTATGGCAATCCCTCAATTGAAAGCCGGCTGAAGTCCATGATCGATTCAGGGTGCACCCGCATTCTGGTAGCACCGCTTTATCCACAATATTGTAGTGCAACAACGGCGAGCGTGCAGGATGAGGTCTATCGGGTGCTGGGCGGAATGCGTTGGCAGCCGGCGGTTCGCACGTTGCCGCCCTATTATGATGATCGGGCCTATATAGGCGCACTGACATCTCTGATCAGGCGGCAATTGGCCGGACTGGATTTCACGCCCGACCTTCTGCTTGCAAGCTTCCACGGCATGCCACAGCGCACGCTGGAACTGGGCGATCCCTATCATTGCCATTGCCGGAAGACGGCCCGCCTCCTGGCCGACGCGCTGGGCCGAGAAGTCGCCGTCAGCTTTCAGTCCCGGTTCGGGCGGGCTAAATGGCTTGAGCCCGCCACCGAACATACCCTGGCGCGACTGGCAAAAGAAGGTGTCCGTCATATCGCCGTCACAACCCCCGGCTTTAGCGCGGATTGCATCGAGACTCTGGAAGAAATCGCGCTTCGGGGGAAGGAGATATTTCTGCGCCATGGCGGTGAGAATTTTGCTTTTCTCCCCTGTCTAAACGCGGGGGACGAAGCTATCCTTATGTACGATAAGATTCTGGGTCGCGAACTGTCGGGCTGGTGGCCGCGCCAATAAAGGGGCCGCGCATTTTTGGATATTATGGCGAAGGAGATGGTGACATGACCAGAGTAGCAGTGGTAACCGGCGGCACCCGCGGCATTGGTGAGGCGATCAGCCTGGCGCTGAGAGACATGGGCATCACCGTTGCCGCCAACTATGCCGGAAATTCGGAAAAGGCGGCTGCCTTTACAGAGCGTACCGGCATCCGGAGCTACCGATGGGATGTCGGCGACTTTGCCTCCTGCCAGGATGGCTGCGCCCAGATCGCGGATGAGCTTGGACCCATCGATATTGTGGTCAATAACGCTGGCATCACCCGCGACGGAATCCTCCTGAAAATGAGCTTTGATGACTGGAATGAAGTCATCCGCGTGAATCTCGGCGGCTGCTTCAACATGGCCAAGGCCTGCTTCCCCGGCATGCGCGAACGCGGCTGGGGCCGCATCGTGAACATCGGATCGATCAACGGCCAGGCTGGCCAATATGGCCAGGTCAATTATGCCGCCGCCAAGTCGGGCATCCATGGGTTCACCAAG
>CBHCMH010000380.1:0-2693 GCA_965974445.1 uncultured Rhizorhapis sp. | reverse complement strand
TGGTGAGCCCTGCTGGATTCGAACCAGCGACCTACTGATTAAAAGTCAGTTGCTCTACCGACTGAGCTAAGGGCCCGCGCGCCGCCAGTGTGGTGGCGGGACGTGTGAGGGGCTTCACCTAGTCGGGCTTTGGATTGCGGTCAACCGGCTTTGGCTTTTTTACGCGGGCGTGGAGTTGCTGTACGGTGAGGCCGCTCACCGGGTCGCGCCAGCCCGCCGCGATATGGGCGAGCGGGGTGAGGACGAAGCTGCGTTCGCGATAGGCGCGGTGGGGGACGGCCAGGTGCCGCTGCGTCCAGATGCCGCCGGACCAGAGCACAATGTCCAGGTCCAGCGTCCGCGCGCCCCAGCGCTGGCCCGAACGGGCGCCGAAGGTGCGCTCTATCCTTTTGAGGCGGGAAAGCAGTTCGTCGGGATCAAGCTCGCTCTCCACGATCGCCGCCGCATTGGCGAAGGTGCGCCGCGACGGACCGACAGGCGGGGTCTCGATGACCGGCGAGCAGGCGCGAAGATGCAGGCCGCCGGTGTTGAGCGCGCCAAAGGCCGCCGAAATCACACGGCGCGGCGAACCATAAATATGGTGCGGCCGGTTGGAACCGAGTGCGATGGCGTAGCTTGCCCTGGGCATGCCATTGCGCCTATCGCGCGGACATGCCGATTGAAAGCCCCATTCCGCATAGCGAACCGCCCCGCGACTGCCCGCTCTGCCCCCGGCTCGTCGCTTACCGGGATCAGATGCGTGCCGAGTTCCCCGATTGGTGGAACGCGCCTGTGCTGGCCTTTGGCGATCCGGCCGCGCGCATCGCCATTGTCGGCCTTGCTCCCGGGAAGTTCGGCGCGAACCGGACCGGGCGGCCCTTTACGGGCGACTATGCCGGCGACTTGCTGTTCGCCACGCTGGAAAAATTCGGACTGTCGGAGGGCAAATATGAGAGCCGCGTGGATGATGGCCTGATCCTGAGGGACGCCATCATCGTCAACGCGGTCAAATGCCTGCCGCCGCAGAACAAGCCGACGCCGGAGGAAATCCGCACCTGCCGTCCCTTCCTCGCCCGTTCTGTGGCAGCGCTTCCCAAGGCGCGGGTGTTCGTTGCGCTGGGGCAGATCGCGCACCAATCGGCCGTCAAGATACTGGGCGGCAAGCTGCCCAAGGCGCGGTTCGGCCATGGCGCGGAGCACCGCATGCCTGATGGGCGCTGGCTGATCGACAGCTATCATTGCTCCCGGTACAACACCAATACCGGCCGGCTGACCGCCGAAATGTTCGAAGCGGTGTTCGCCCGCGCGCTGCAACTGCGGGAAGACTAACCGCCGGACATTGCGCCCCATTCGGCTTTCGCGTGCCGCCATGCTATAGTGCCGCTCGATAGGGAGCAGGCCGATGGCGGCGGACCAATCATTGGGATCAGGGCAGCCCGGGTGGCGCCTTCTGTGCTGCCTGCTGCTTTTATTCTTCGGCTTTACCCTGGCAATGGCTCAGCAACAGACGCGGCCGCCCGCTATTGTGCTCAACCTGGACGGCGCCATTGGTCCGGCGACCGCCAGCTATGTGTCGAGAACGCTGGATATGGCAGCGGATGAGGGCGCGCCGCTGGTGATCCTCCGGCTCGATACGCCGGGCGGGCTGGATACATCGATGCGCTCAATCATCCGCGACATATTGGCTTCGCCCGTGCCGGTCGCGACCTTCGTTAGCCCCAGCGGCGCAAGGGCGGCGAGCGCCGGCACCTTCCTGCTTTATGCCAGCCATGTGGCCGCAATGGCGCCGGGAACCAATGTGGGCGCGGCCACGCCGGTGCAGATCGGCGGGCTTCCCACGGGCGGCCCCGAAGAGGCGGACAAGCAGAAGGGCGAGGGCAAGCCCAATGACGCGATGACGGCAAAGGCGGTGAACGACGCCGTGGCTTACATCCGGTCCCTCGCAGAAATGCGCGGCCGCAACGCCGACTGGGCGGAAAAGGCGGTGCGCGAGGCGGCGAGCCTTTCGGCCAGCGCGGCCTTGAAGGCGGGCGTCATCGATTTCGAAGCCCGCAATATCAATGAATTGCTGCAAAAGGCGCACGGCCGGAAGGTCGTCGTGGCCGGTGGCACGATGACCCTCAACACCCGGGGGCTGACCGTGACCCAGGTCGAACCGGACTGGCGGACAAAGCTATTGAGCGCCATCACCAACCCCAATGTCGCCGTCATCCTGATGATGGTGGGGCTCTATGGCCTGATCTTTGAGTTCATCAATCCCGGTTCGATTTACCCCGGAACCATCGGCGCGATCTGTCTGCTGATCGGTCTTTACGCATTTGCGGCGCTGCCGGTGAATTATGCCGGGCTGGGGCTGATGGCGCTTGGATTTGGTTTGATGGTGGCGGAGCATTTTACGCCCTCTCTCGGCATATTGGGCATTGGCGGCGTGGTGGCCTTCATGCTGGGGGCGACTATCCTTATCGACACCGACCTGCCGGAATTCCGCGTCTCATGGCCCCTGATGGGCGGGTTGGCGGTGATCAGCCTGGGTTTCGTGCTGCTCGTCGGCCGACTGGCCTATTCATCCTTCCGCACCCGCGTGGTGAGCGGCGCGGAGGACATGGTGGGGATGATCGGCGAGGTGCAGGACTGGAACGGGACCCAAGGCCATGTGTTGGCGCATGGCGAGCGTTGGAACGCGCGCGCGCGGGGGTCTCTACAGCCGGGCGGAC
>CBHCMH010000379.1:0-2700 GCA_965974445.1 uncultured Rhizorhapis sp. | reverse complement strand
ACTAAACGACCCTTTAGAATTTAAGAACTACATATTCAGTCGAGTTGGTGCGCGGGTATCTGGTGCCGACCTTGACGCCCAGATGGATGCTTTTGCAACGAACTTTCGTGCTCGCTGGCGCGTGGCGTGCTTCTCGGCGGATGTCTATGAATCGTAAGCGTCCGGCCTGCTCCGTCGAGTGCCTGTCCGACGTCAAGCGACCGGTTAACTTTAGGTACGAGGCCCCTTTCTTCGTTTGACCGTCCACACGGTCGTGACCAAGGATGCGATCACCCCCCACAGTGCCAGAACGCCAAATATTAACGCGAAGATCATCCACCCAGGAGCGGCATCGTATGAATCACATGGGGCGTCAGGATTGATTTCGCGGCAACGCGGACCGGGAAAATAAAAAGCCCAGAGCACCATTCCGATCATTGGCAATGCGGTTATCAAGTTGGTCACACCGAACGTGGCAAGTCCATTTCCTGGCTTGCAACGCTTGAGCAATACGATGGGAAGCCATATCGGCCCGACAATCGCAATGGTGACAAAAAGGAAGAACAAGGCTGCTTTCATACGGTGGCACCTAGCCTGCGGAATGGGCCCTATACGAATGCAGGAACTAACGGTTTTTTCCACCTGTTACATTATCCTTGCTTGGTCCACTTCCACGGAAGCAGTTCGTCGATCCGGTTGATGGGATGTCCTGTGCCGATCCGGTTGAGAACGTCAGCCAGCCACTCCTGCGGGTTTACAGCGTTGAGTTTGGCGGTCTCCAGCAAGGAATACATCGCGGCGGCCCGTTCGCCACCGCAGTCTGCGCCTGCAAAAAGCCAGTTCTTCCTGCCGACGGCTATGCCGCGCAATGCATTCTCAGCGAGGTTATTGTCGATCTCTAGCCGCCCATCCTCGGTATAGGTGAGCAGTTGTGGCTTGAGCTTTACACCATAGCGCAGCGCCTCGGCCAGCGGGGATCGCGCGGAGATCTTGCCCAGCACGCCATCGGCCCAGGCGAAGAAATCCAGCGCCCGTAGTTTGGATAGCTTGCGCACCTTACGGCGGTCATCGGGAGGGTCACAGGTGATGCCGCGCTCGACATCGTATAGCTCGCCGATGATCTTCAGTCCTTCCGCCGCAACGGAGTGCGGATCGGCCTTGTAGACATCATGCAGCTTGCGCCGGGCATGTGCCCAGCAGGCGACAGGCGTTATCAGCCCCGACCGACGATCGGGTACATACAGCTGTTCGAACCCGGCATAGGCATCGGCCTGCAGGAAACCCGCAAATGTCTTGAGATGCTCGCGTGGACGCTCGCCCTTGCGATCGGGGCTGTAGCGGAACAGCGCCGCCGGCCTGTCGCTCGGTCGCCATCGTCGGTTGTCGCGCAGATAGACCCATAACCGGCCCGTGGCGGTCTTGCCGGTTCCCGGCGCCAGAACGGGCACCGGGGTATCATCGGCATGGAGCTTGGGGCTTGCCATGACATGATCGGCGATGCGGTCGACCAGCGGCTGAAGGAGCCAACTGACCTGCCCCAGCCAGTCCGCCAAGGTTGAGCGACTGAGAGAGACACCATCGCGGGCATAGATGCGCGACTGTCGATAGAGAGGCAGGTGATCGGCGAACTTGGACACGACGACATGGGCCAGCAGGTTGGGACCGGCGCGACCGCGTGGAATGGGCAAGGACGGTGCTGGTGCCTGGCTGAAAGCGTCGCAGCGCCCGCAGGCCAACTTGGGTCGAACATGTCGCACGACGCGGAAACGACCCGGGACATACTCCAGTACCTCGGTTACGTCCTCGCCGAGCTTCGACATCGTGCCGCCGCAGGCTGAGCAACCATCCGCGTCGGGAGCAGCATGCACCGTCTCATCACGCGGCAGATATGCGGGTAGCGGTTCGCGCTTTGGCTTGCGCCCTGCCGGGGCGACGGCATCAGTCGGCGCTTGATCGGCCACGGCGGACAATGCATGGGCATGTTCGGCTTCGAGATCCTCCAGCGTCAGTTCCAGCTGATCGGCCAGATGGGTGATCCGTTCGGATGACTGGCCGAACTTAATGCGCTGCAAACGCGACAGCTGGACCTTGAGCTTCTCGATCTGAAGGGCGGTCAGCTTGACCGCGTTGCGGGCTGCGTCGAGTTGCTCGCGGGTCGCATCATGTGCCGCCCGCTCGGCCTCCAGCGCCTGTTCCGAGGCAGTGATGCGCGCCTGCATATCGGCGAAAAGCGCGCGCAATGCATCGGCATCGGAAGGAAGGTTTATCTCATTGGCGGACACGGCTCCTCATAGCAAAAAGGCATATTGCGACCAAGGAAAAATCCCAGTTTTACGTCACTTTGTGCCTACATCTGCTCTGGAATCCGGGGTGCTTCTGGAGCAATGGTCCGCCGCCAATCCATCGCTTCGATCAGCAGCGCGAACTGCGCCGGGGTCAGCACGACGCCGCCCTCGACCAAGGGTGGCCAGACGAACCGATGCCGCTCAAGCCGCTTGGCGAAAAGGCATATCCCCGATCCATCCCAGTGCAGAGCCTTGAGATAGGTGCCGCTCTTGCTGCGGAACAGGAAGACATGGCCACAATAGGGCTCCACCGAAAACAGCGGCCGCACCAGCGCCGCCAGACCATCGAAACCCAGGCGCATGCTGACCGGCTTGCTCGCGAGATAGACCTTCGTACCCGGCGCCAGTGAGATCATGATATATCCCGCAGGACACG
>CBHCMH010000378.1:0-2711 GCA_965974445.1 uncultured Rhizorhapis sp. | reverse complement strand
CGCGGCGAGGAGCGGGGCGGCGGGGATGAGCCAGAGGAGCTGGACGGAAACGCTCATGATTCAATGGCCGCAAAGAGGCACAAAAGTCGGAGGGCGATTGGGACCTTCAAGGCGCCAATAGGCGCGCGGAAGATTTTCGCCGGGCCGATCGCGTTCCTGAAATCCGCGCCGGACCTGAAATTCCTGCCCGACCCCGTCGCCAAGGAAGTCGCCTTTGCGGGCCGGTCGAACGTGGGCAAGAGTTCGCTCCTCAATGCGCTCACCGGCCGCAACAGCTTGGCCCGTACGTCGAACACGCCGGGACGCACGCAGGAACTTAACTTCTTCGACGTGGGCGATCCGCTGCTGTTCCGGCTGGTGGACATGCCGGGCTATGGCTTTGCCAAAGCGCCCAAGGACCTGGTCCGCAAATGGCGGTTTCTGGTGAACGACTATCTGCGCGGGCGGCAGGTGCTGAAGCGCACGCTGCTCCTGATCGACAGCCGCCACGGCATCAAGGATGTCGATCAGGAGATCATGAAAATGCTGGACGAAGCGGCGGTCAGCTACCGCATCGTCATGACCAAGGCGGACAAGGTGAAGGCCAGCGACCTTGCCGCCACCTGTGAGCGGGTCGTCGCCGAAATCCGCAAGCGCCCCGCCGCGCACCCCGACATCGTGGTGACATCCAGCGAAAAGGGCATGGGCATTCCCGAGCTGCGGGCCGCCGTTATCGACGCTCTGAACTGACGCTTACCCCTTGCAAATTTCCGTCGCCCCGGCGAAAGCCGGGGTCTCCCGAACCTTGGCCGGGCCGTGTTTTGGGAGATTCCGGCTTTCGCCGGAATGACGGATTTTGAAGGACGAACGGACCCCATGAAACTCTTCATCGGAAACAAGGCCTATTCGAGCTGGTCGCTGCGTGGCTGGCTGGCGTGCAAGCAGTCGGGCCTGCCGTTCGAGGAAGCCGTCGTTCCGCTTTACGACGAGGAATGGGACAAGCGTCGGCAGGGCGATGAATTCGCGCCCTCATCCGGCAAGGTGCCGATCCTGTGGGACGGTGAGACGGTGGTGTGGGACAGCCTGGCCATCGTCGAATATCTGAACGACAAGACTGGTAACACGCGCTTCTGGCCGGAATCGGAAGCCGCGCGCGGCATGGCGCGATCGATGGCGGCGGAAATGCACTCCAGCTTCACGGCGCTGCGCCGCGAGCACAGCATGAACATCCGCCAGATCTATCCCGCCCAGCCGCCCTCGCCAGAGGTCATGCAGGATATAGAGCGTATCATGCAGCTCTGGGCCGAAGCGCGGGCGCGTTTCGGCGGCGCGGGCGATTTCCTGTTCGGCGAATTCGGCGCAGCGGACATCATGTTCGCGCCAGTGGTCACGCGCTTCATCACCTACTCCCTCCCCGTCGCGCGATTTGCCCAGCCCTATATGCAGGCGGTCGTCAGCCACCCCTTCATGCAGGAATGGATCGGCGGCGCGCAGGCCGAGGAATGGGTGATCGAACGATTCGAGCAGCCGATAGGGTGATGGCTGACGGCAGGACTGAACGGAAGCCTACAAATCGTTATGCTGAACTTGTTTCAGCATCCATAGAATGGAAAGATGGAGCCTCTTCCCTGACCTTATGGACCCTGAAACAAGTTCAGGGTACCGAGTATCGTGAGGGTCCGCGCGCACTCAAAACGCGCTTCCGTTCTTCCGCCGCTTATCCCCGCCGCCATATTCGTGCATATCGATGTCGGGATAATGGCAAGGACCATTGACCGACTGCCCGACGGCAATGAAAACGCAATCGGCATCGCTTTCGTTGATGAGGCAATGACCATTGGGCGAAGCTTTCGGGAAGACGGCGACCTCCCCTACTCTCATGATAACGCGCCTCTCGTCCTCCACCAACACGGCCTCACCAGATAAAATGATCACCATCTCGTCCTCATCTTGGTGCCAATGCCGCTGTGCCGACCATGCACCCGGTTTCAACACCACATGACTGGCAGCGAAATCAACAAAACCTGCAACGGGCGCGAGCCTGCGATACCAGCGTTCTTTTACAACCTCCGCATGTTCGGGCGGATACCCTGTGGCGTTGGTCTGGGGAATGGCCTCAAGATCAAGCTTCGGCATGCAAACATCTCCTTCTGGTCAAATCCGCACCACTGCGCTAACCGGCGCGGATGGACAGCATCCGCCAGACTTTGACCGATCCGGTCGCCCTTGCAAGCCACCTGATCGCCTGCCCCTCCATCACGCCCGCGACCGGCGCGGTGTTCGAGGCGCTGGAGGAGATGCTGGTGGCGCTCGGCTTCGACGTCGAACGTTTCGTCAGCGGGCAGGCGCCCGACGGGCCGGTGGAAAATCTGCTCGCTGTCCGCACCTATGGTGAAGGGCCGCATTTCGCCTTCGCCGGGCATCTCGACGTGGTGCCGCCCGGCGATGGCTGGAGTAGCGATCCCTTCCTGCCGATTCAGAAGGGCGACCTGCTCTACGGCCGGGGTGCGGTCGACATGAAGGGCAGCATTGCGAGCTTCGTCGCCGCACTCGCCCGCGCCGAACCGCCACGCGGAACGGTGAGCCTCATCATCACCGGGGACGAGGAAGGCGCGGCGGTGTACGGGACGCTGGCGCTCATGGACCGGATGGCCGAGCGCGGCATTCGCCCGGACCTTTGCCTTGTCGGAGAACCTACGTCCGTCAACCGGCTGGGCGACATGATGAAGATC
>CBHCMH010000377.1:0-2718 GCA_965974445.1 uncultured Rhizorhapis sp. | reverse complement strand
TTGACCAGTATCTGGACATGGAAGCGACGATGCAGCCCATCGCCAGCCGCACCGAGGATCATGAAGAGGGACTGACCGCCTTCCGCGAAAAGCGCCCGCCCCGCTTCAAGGGAGAATAAGGCGATGATCCACCCCGAGGAGGAATGGCGCGGGCACCTTGCCGAGGGCCGCTTCATGATCCAGCGCAGCCGTTCCACCGGCGGTCATGTCTTCTATCCCCGCATCGCCGAACCGGGCACCGGCGCGGACGATCTGGAATGGGTCGAGGCGTCCGGCAAGGGCACCGTCCATGCCGTCACCGTCGTGCGCAAGAAAGACCCGGCCGATAGCTACAACGTCGTTCTCGTCGATCTGGCCGAGGGACCACGCCTGATGAGCCGGGTTGACGGCGTCCCCAATGACACCGTCGCCATCGGCATGGCGGTGAAGGCAAGGATCATCAGCGAGGGGGACAGGCCAATGCTCGTCTTCACCCCGGCATGAGCATGTCTCACGGCTTTCCACGCGGCCAGACCGCGATTGTCGGGGCCGCAACCTATGGCATCGGTAAATGCCCCGGCGTTTCGGCGGTCGATATGGCGGCGAAGGCTTCGCTGATGGCGCTGGCCGACGCCGGGATTGCGCTGCCCGAGGTCGATGCGCTCTATACCTCTGCCCCCTATGAGGCGCTGGGCGGGATGGAACTGGCCGAGTATCTGGGCATCACGCCCAAGGTCACGGACTGCAACCGTACCGGCGGATCGGCGTTCGAGGTGTATGTGCAGCAAGCGGCGCTGGCGCTGTCGGCGGGACTGATCGACTGCGCGCTCATCGCCTATGGGTCCAACCCGGCAAGCAATCCGCCGCCGGGTGTCGGCATGACCCGCCAGTCCCCTTGGGAAGCCCCCTATCGCCCGCTTGCACCCCTGTCCTCCTATGCGCTGGCCGCCAGCCGGCACATGCATCTTTACGGCACCACCCGCCGACAGTTGGCCGAAGTCGCGGTCGCGGCGCGGCAATGGGCGCAGCTCAATCCGGAAGCTGCAGTGCGCGATCCGCTGACCATCGAAGACGTTCTCAGCGCGCGCATGGTGTCCGACCCCTTGAGCGTGCGCGATTGCTGCCTGTTCAACGACGGCGCGGCCGCCATCGTCATGGTCCGCGCCGACCGGGCAAAGGATTGCACCAAGCCTCCCATCGCCGTTCTGGGCGCGGCCCATGCCGTGACCCACCGCGAAATCTCGTCCATGCCTGACCTGACAGTCACGGGCGCGGCAATCTCCGGGCCGCAGGCCTATGCACAGGCGGGCATCACAGCAGCCGACATCGGCCTCGCCATGGTCTATGACGCCTTCACGATTACGCCGGTCCTCTTCCTCGAAGATCTCGGCTTCTGCCCCAAGGGCGAGGGCGGACGCTTTGTCGAGGATGGCGCGATTGCGCCGGGCGGCAGGCTGGCGGTCAACACCAATGGCGGCGGCCTCTCCTGCGTGCATCCCGGCATGTACGGCCTCTTCCTGCTGGTCGAATGCGTTCGGCAATTGCGCGGCGAGGCGGGGAAGCGTCAGATCGCGGACCTGAACCTCGCCCTCGCGCACGGCAATGGCGGCGTGCTCTCCAGCGAGGCAACGGTGATATTGGGGACGGCAGCGGCGTTATAGCCCGGCAAAAAACGTGCCGATCTCCTCGGCGAATGTTGCCGGTTCCTCCATCGCAGCGAAATGTCCTCCGGCGGGCATCTCTGTCCAGCGGGTGATATTATAGGCGCGCTCGGCCGCGCTGCGCGGCGGATAGGGCATGAACTCGCCCGGGTAAAGCGCGCAGCCAGTCGGAACCTCAATGCGCGGTCCGTCACGCGGGTCGGTGAAGATGCTACGGTACATCCAGATGGACGACTGCACCGCGTCATTCACCAGATACAGCATGATGTTGGTGAGCAGCTGGTCCTTCGAAAACCGGCTTTCGATATCGCCATGAGTATCGCCCCAGCCGTGGAATTTCTCGCACACCCATGCGGCAAACCCCAGCGGCGAGTCCGCCAGCGCCAGCCCTATGGTCTGCGGCTTCGTTGCCTGCTCCATCATATAAGCCGATTCCATCCTCTGCACGGCGGCGAGTTGCTGGCGATAGGCGATGGTATCCGCATCGTCCTCGTCCGACGGAGCGGGCGCCATGATCATGTTGAGGTGAATGGCCGCAACGACGTCGGCATGATCGCGCCCGAACCAGGCCGTAACGGCCGAACCCCAGTCTCCACCCTGCGCCCCGAACCGCTCATAACCCAACACTTCGGTCATCAAGGTCCGCCAGAGCGCCGCCACGCGGCGGGGTCCGATGGGCGTGGCCGGCCGCGAGGAGAAGCCGTAGCCCGGCAGCGAGGGAATGACGACATCAAAACCCATCGCGGAAAGCGGCGCGATCACCTCGGCAAATTCCAGCACCGAACCCGGCCAGCCATGCGTCAGGATCAGGGGAAGGCGCTGCGCTTCACCCTGCCCCCGCACATGGATGAAATGTACGTCCACATCCTCGACCCGCGCCTTGAAATGCGGAAATCGGTTGAGTGCTCGTTCGGCCTCCCGCCAGTCATATTCCGCGCGCCAATATTCGAGCAATTCGTCAAGCCAGGCCGCTTCCGTGCCATATTTCCAGTCCGCGTCATCCGCAGGCGCATAGCCCACTTCCGAAAGCGCCAGCTTCGCGGCGATCCGGTCAAGCCTATCCTGCGGTACGTCAATG
>CBHCMH010000376.1:0-2733 GCA_965974445.1 uncultured Rhizorhapis sp. | reverse complement strand
CAGCGTTTTCCGCCTGCAGGCGAAGGTCCATGCCGACGCCGGAGGGGACGCCCATGTCGAAACTGCCTGCCCCTGTCACCGTGCCGCCGCCTTTGGATTGTCCGCTGAGGCTGGAAAGCACGAGCTTCGACCCGGAAAAGCTGCCACGCGCCTTGACGTTGCTCAGGGCCATGCCGGTGACCGCGCTGGAGAAGCGCGCATTTTCAGTGACTACCGTTCCCCTGATGATCGGGTCGGCCAGCGTGCCTTGCGCATCCATGCCGATGGAAACCGGCCCCGACAGATCGAAACCTTCCACATTGGTCAGCCGCCAGAGCGTATCGGCAGGCCCGTTGTAGCGCAGCTGACCAAACAGGGTGGCGCGGCTCAGCCGGTCGAAGACATAGCCTGAGCCCAGCGGCGCAAGGCGGATCTGCGCGCGCCCCACCGTATTTCCTTCCCGGACAATGACAGCACGGGCGACAGCGCTTGTCGCGGTCAACGCCGCGTTAATGCCGACATCGACTGGCTGCGACGATACGGCAATCCCCGATCGGGTAAGGCCCCTGATGCGCAACTGCGCCTTACCCGTTGGCAGCTCGTTTCTGGGGGCCGCATAGCTCAGCGTGCCGGATGCAACGCCGCCCAGCCCCAGCTCCTCATGATAAATGTCCAGGATGTTGAGCGGCAGCCGGTCCATCCGCGCCTCTATATGCGTGCTGGGGCCGCCCAGCTCGCCCGACAATTGCGTCCGCCCGCCCGCAAAGGCGATGGTTGTGGGGGCAAGCGCCCAGCCGCCATCCTCCCGGCTGGTGAGCACCGCCGGCCGGGCGATGCGGATCGCCTTGCGGTCCAGCGTGCCTTTGGCGGTGAGCGCGATCCTGCCCGGCGCGATGTCCGCATCAAGGCGCAGGTCGAACAACCGCCCGCGCTGCCCCGACAGGCTGGCCGTGGCCGTTCCCCTGCCATCGACCAGTCTGGTGCTGGCGGTGATCCGGCCGATCCGCATCGTCCCCCGGCGCACGCCTCGCGCCTGCAGGGCCGCGTCAATGCTCGTTCCGGCGGGATCGAGGAGAATGGACGCCGTCAATGTCCCCCGCGCCACGCGGAAGGTGGGCGGCCCCACAAAATTGGCGCTGCGCGCGTTCAGTTCCGTTCTGAGCTGCTGCACCCCATTGACCGGCTGCAGCGCGACAAAGCCGGATACGCCGCCGCCGGAGATTTCCAGCCTGCCGTCCAGGCCGCCGGTAACGGGCCGGATTTCGCCCGCCGCGGCCGTATCCGAAACCGAAAGGCGGCGGACATCGATCACCGCCTGTCCTCCCTTGGGCAGGAGGATGCTGCCCTCGCCGTCAAACGGTCCCAAGCGCGATCCGCCTTTGACGGTGAAGGCGAAGCCCGACGCATCAGGCGTCAGCTTGACCTGGACATTGGCGAGGCCAGCCGCATCCATCGGCCGGGCGAGCAGCAGATCGACTTCCGGCCGGTCAATCCTGCCGTCGAGGGTCAGGCGCAGCGGACCATAGCGGTCATGCGTGCCCTGGCCGGAAATCAGGAAGGTTCCGTCCTTGCGCCGGTATCCGCTGGCCGACAGGCGCAGTTCCGGCGCGGTCAGCTTCATCCCGCCAAGCTGCAAACGCCCGTCCGGTCCCAGCGAAAGATTGGAATAGAGGCTGGGCAGCCCACCTGCCACACCCCGCAGGAAGCCATTGTCCAGCCGCCGCACATCGGCCCGCGCCTTTCCGGTAAGCGCAATGGCGCCGCCCTTGCCCGGCACGGCGCGGAGGTCGGACCGCACATCGACAAGACCGAAGCCGGGGATCAGCAACCCCCTGATGTTCCCCGTCAGCGCGGCATCGAAACGGCCTGTGGCCAGATCGGCAAGCAGCACAAGCTCGCTGCGGAGCTTTGCCGCATTCAGTTTCATTGTATTGCTGGTGATCGTCTGCCCCTGCAGCTGAAGCACGCCATCCAGCGCCAGATTGGCGAAGACGCCCTCTATCACCTGCCCCTGCCCCACCATTCGCTGCGCCCGCATGTTGATGGGGATCAGGGTTGGCGCGCCCTCGCTCGCGCGGCCTTTGCCCGTGGCCCGGAGACCAACGAAGCGCGTGGACCCAAAGGCCAGTTCCGGCGCGGTCAGCAAATATTCAACCCCTGTCCGGTCGAACGCGCCATCAAAACGGAGCTTCAGCTCCACGTTCCGGCCGCGTGCCGTCTTGATCACGGCCGCCGGACGGCGCAGCCATGCGTCCACCCGCAAATCGTCGATCAGGCTGTGACCCAGGTCGATCCCGCCGCGCGCGTCAAGGACCAGCGCGTCGGAGCGCAGCTTGACCGCGCCCGCCAGCACCCGCCTTTCAAAGGTGCCGCTCGCCTCAACCGCCAGACCGGGCGCGGAGAGGCGGCCGATCAGCCCCTGACGCAGGCGCTGCGCCTGCACCATGCCGGTGAGAAAATATTGGCCCTTCGCCGCCTGCAACTCCAGGTCGGCCAATGGCTGGCTATCCAGCGTAGCGGTAAGTTCCCCCTCCCATTTGGTCCAGCTCCCCTCGCCCTGGACGGTCAGCGCTGCGGGCTTTTTCAGCCCGGCGAGCGTGCCGAGCAGGCCGCCCTGAGGCGCATTCACATCCGCGCGAAGATCGAATGCGTCATCGTCCGGCCGGGAATCGATCTTCAGGACGATCCGGTCGTCCTCGCCAATGACGCGGCCGTCCAGATCGACGCGGGCGCGGCCCGAGAAAATCTCCACCC
>CBHCMH010000375.1:0-2748 GCA_965974445.1 uncultured Rhizorhapis sp. | reverse complement strand
GATGTATCTTTCATGCGACCGAAATCGGGTTGGCCGTATGGCTTTCGCACAGTTCCCTTATTCAATCGCTGCTATCAGCGATACCCTATGCGCGCAAGCAATGGCCGCTGACTTTCACCGCATTTACAAATAGTTAGCGGTAACAATCGGTCACTTCCTTGGCTGCCGCCGTCAACCTTCGGGCGTCGGCTGCGGATCGGGCAGGGCCACGGTTTCGACCAGCAGGTTGAGCTGCGCCTCGCACCCCCGCGTGATCAGCATGGACGCCATGCTTTCCAACCCTTCGCTGTTGGCAGCCATGACGGAGAAGCTGATCTTCACCGGCTTTTGCAGCCCCGGCCAGCTCAGCTGATAGCTGCTGCCCTCGCTCACCGGCAGGGCGGCGGGCCAGCCGGTGCGGAATTGGCCCTTCTCGAAGGGAATGGCGGCGCTTTTGCCGCTTTTTTCGTCGCGCGCGGTGATGGTCACCGCTTCGGTCAGGTCGGGCCTCCAAAGCTGGATGTTGCCGGTGTCCGGCACGCAGACCATCGAGCTTTGGCTGACATCAACATACCAGAGGTTGGGACTGCGCGGCAGCTTTCCTTCATCCGCGCCGCCGCGAACGGCCCCGGTGCGCGCGCGGCGGACCCGCTGCGTGCCCAGCAGGCCGGCCAGGCTGGTGCGCGTGTCGTTGGTCGTGCTTGCGGTAGCGCTGGTGTTGAACGTGCCCGGCCCTTTGAGCGTGCGCGTGCCGCGTCCATCCAGCACGGTCAGAACGTCACCCGCCTTCAGCGTCACCATGCTGTTGTCGGCGATCTTCTTGCCGGGAGGGTAGCTGCCTGCGGACGGGCCGCCCGCCTTCACAACGATGGTCTCCGCCAGCGCGCCGCCGGCCGGAACCGCCAGCAACGCCAGGGCGGCCGCAAGGCTTTTCAGGTTGTTGCGGTGGACGTTCCTAATCAAGTACATATTCTCCTCCAGCCTCGCTGCACTCAAGACGGTATAGCAGATTTGCCAATGCGGCGTCATCGTCATGGCCGGCGGCATAGGCTGAAAGTTCCGCCAATGCGCCATCCTTGTTGGTTGATAGCCGATTCATCATTTCGCCGATGTGACGCAGGTCACTTGGGTCAAGATCGGGCCTCGGCTCGAAGATATCGACCGGCGTCGACCGCCCGCGCAGCACGACCCGGCCCATCGGCCGCCACCAGTCAAGGCCCGATCGCTCCATGGCTTCGCGGCTGGCCATGACATTGGATTGCAACTGCTTGTTCGCCGCCTCCAGCCGGGCCGCGGTGTTCATGCTGTCGCCGAGCGCGGTGTACTGGATGCGGCCCTCGCCGCCGAAATTGCCGACGATCGCCTCGCCATAATGGAGGCCGACCCGGGTGCGGCCGATGGGCGGCACGCCGTCGGGCAGATCCTTGCGGAAAAGCTCGCCCGCTTGCCACATGGCATAGGCCGCCCGCGCCGCGCGCTCGCCATCGTCGGGCCGGGAAATGGGCGCGCCCCAGAAGGCGACGACCGCGTCGCCCACGAACTTGTCGATGGTCCCGCCATATTCCAGCACGACATCGCTCAACATGTCGAGATAGCGGTTGAGCAGGGTCGCCACCATTTCCGGCTCGATGGCGTGCGACAATTTGGTGAAGCCCTCCAGGTCGGTAAAGACGACGAATATGCTCCGCTTCTCGCCATGCAGGGCGAGGCGTTCGGGGTCCGCCAATATCTCCTGCGCGATGTCGCGGGGCAGATATTTGCCCAGCGCCGACTGGGCGAACCGGCGCTGTTCCGACCCCACGGCGCGCGCCGCCGATCCGACCGCCGCATAGGCGATGAACCAGCCAAGCGCCCAACCGGTGGCGGGCAGGAACTGCGTATCGACGCCCCGGCTTTGCAGCGCGAAGGGCAGCCCGAGGAAGAAGGCGATCTGGACCAGGATGAAGAGTGCGATCTTCCAGTTCTTGCCTTCGATCAGGCTGGTGACAACGCCAGCTGCCGCTACCAGCAACGCCGCCAGCCAGAGCATCCAGCCCGGCGCCTGATCGGGCCGGAAGCCATCAAGATATTGCGACAGGATATTGGCATGCACCTCCAGCCCGATCATGCGCTCGCCGGTAATGGCGGTCATTGGCGTTTCGAACTGGTCCAGATCGACGATATCGCCGCCGATCAGGACATGCCGGCCCTTGACCTGATCGGCGAAAGCAGCGGCGGTATCGGGGTTGGCGAACAGGTCGATGGGAAAGGACGGGACGACCGGACGGTCTTCGGCAAGCGGCAGGCGGTAGCGGATGCTGCCGGTGTAATCGGAGAATGCCTGATTTCCCGCCATGGCCGGCCCCAGCAGCGGTGGAAGATTGGCGGGCTGGGCGGGCCAGCTGCGCGCCACGCCGTCGCTGTCCACCTCCAGCCGGATGCTCGCGGGCCGCACGCCGGTGCCCCTGAGCCGCGCCATGAACTGGTCGAGAAACTGCTGCTGGCGATACTGGATGTTCCCCGCATTGGTATCGACATCGGCATAGGCGAGGAAAGTGGGCGTTTTCATCGCCGCAAAGGCCGCGAGCAGCGCCTCATCCTCGTCCTGCGGCTGGTCGATCAATATATCGATGCCGATCGCCTTCGCGCCCATCGCATCGATATTGGCCAGCGCCCGCGCCAGCGTCGCCCGGTCGAGCGGGGAGCGCTTCTTCGTGTCGATCAGCGTGTCGTCGGTGTAGACGATCATCACCACCCGCCCGTCCTGATCGACGCGCGGAGCGGTGGCGG
>CBHCMH010000374.1:0-2765 GCA_965974445.1 uncultured Rhizorhapis sp. | reverse complement strand
AAGCTGGTCGATAGCTTCGACGTGCCCGGCGAGCCGTCCGGCCTCGGCTGGCTGCCAGGCGGCGACATGCTGGTCGTCTCACGCGCGGATCTGTGCCTTTACCGGCGGCATGGAGGTTTGCTGACCAGACATGCCGACCTCCGCCCGATCCACAGCAGACCGCCGAGGAGCATAGCCACCACAGCTACAGCATCAGATCGACAGGTGCGCCGCCCATCAGTAGATCGCCGAACGTGCGTGCGTACATGCGGAATTGTGCAGCAGCGTGTTGACGACCGCAGCGCATGTTGCGGTAGATGCGCGGGATACTGGTCTTTTCATAGACGCCGCCGCCGCCGGCAATCGTCATCATGTCCTCGGCAAGCCGGACGCAACGGTCAGCCACCGCAGCGCTTTGCAAGCGGAATAAGTGGCGCATTTCCATCGGCAAGGGTTCGTTGCGCTCTGCATACTCGGCCATGGTCTGGAGATTAGAGAAAAGCGTATTCTTCATTTCCGCAATGCCAGCCGTGGCCATGGCGACCGCATAATGCGCGTCCGGGTCGCGCCCGGTCCGAGTGCCGACAAAGACCTTCTCCCGCGCATATTCCTTAAACAGATCAACCATCGCCTGGAGCGCGCCAATCTGCGAATTGGTAATGCCGCGCATGAACACCAGCATGAACGGTGAGCGATAGATCGCGCCCGGATTCACGAAGCGGCCCGGATTCTGGCAATTATGGCCGTCGATGAACTTGTGTGTGCGGTGTTCCGGCACGAACGCCTTCTCGACCACGATGTCTTGGCTGCCCGTCGCCTGCAGCCCGGGGACATCCCACCCGCCGACGATCTTGGCGTCCGCGCGCGGCAGCAGGAACGACCGGAGATCCTGCCCGTCGGTGCCATCGACGATGCCGCCAAGGAAGGTCCATTCGCAATGGTCGCAGCCGCTGGAATAGGCCCAGCGGCCGCTAATCTCGTAGCCGCCGGGCACTGGCTTGGCGATGCCCCCCGGCATATAGGGGGACGCGATCAGCACCGAACTATCCTCGCCCCACACGTCCTGGGCCGCTTGGTCTTCCATCAGGCAGATGTGCAGTGAGTGCAGGCTGATTACGCCGAAAATCCAGGCGACCGACATGTCGCCCTCGGCGAGTGTCATCTGCACTTCGGCAAAGGCGCGCTGCCCGAGCTCGTAGCCGTCCCAGCGCCGCGCCTGGAAGACGCGGAACAGGCCCGCCTCCTTCATGCGCCTTACTGTATCCGGGTTGACCAGGCCATTTTTCTCGTCTTCGGCGGCGCGCTCCTTGAGCAACGGGACCAACGCTCGCGCCCGTGCGACAAGATCCTCGACGGTCGGCACGGTTAATTCGTCGGCAATAGCCAAGGGTGATATCGATTCCACAATAATTACTCCACAGCCATTGAAAGTACAATTTCCATTTTGCGAAAATTTATCAATCTCACACAAGTTATATTGCAGGAAATTATCTATATTACACAATACTACCCTCAGTATCTCCTGTCATAGTCTGAATAGACTAAACATTTTATTGCATATTTTGATCTACATCAAATACCGCCTGCCTCTGTTTAACTTATACTTGAAAAAGAATGTATCGTTCTGACTTGAGGAGAGTGGATCGTGAGGGGTAATGCGCTGATCAAGGGTGGTCGTGTGATTGACGGGACGGGCGCGCCGGCATTTACAGCTGATCTGCGGATCAAGACCGGAAGGATCGTCGAGATCGGCCCGGATCTGGCCCCAGGCGAGGAAGAGGTGTTCAACGCGGACGGCTGCTATGTCTCGCCCGGATTCATCGACACGCACGCTCATTATGATGGTTCACTATATTGGGACCCCAGGTTCGACCCCATTGCCCAGCATGGCGTCACCACGCTGCTGATCGGCAATTGCGGTCTTGGCATCGCACCGATTCACAAGCACCAAATTCCGGGCATCTCTGCCCTGTTCAGCTATATCGAGGACCTGCCGCGCGGCGTATTCGACACGGAAGTCCCGTGGACCTGGGGCGACTTCGATGCCTATGTCAGCGACCTGCGCTCGCGCGAATATGCCGTCAATGTGGCGACGCTGGTGAGCCATTCCCTGCTGCGCATGTTCGAGGTCGGGGACGAATCCTGGAACCGCCCCTCCACGGCGGAAGAGCGCAAGAGTCTGGCCGGGTGCCTGGATCGGGCAATGAAGGCAGGCGCGTTCGGCTTCTCGACTTCGAGATTTGACGTCAATCCGGATGGAAACAAGGTTCCCAGCTATTTTGCCGATGCGCAGGAATGGGACGACCTCTTCGCGGTCACCGCCGAGAACAAGGGTGTCGTTCAGATCATCCCGGACCTCAGTTCGCTCGACAACCAGGAAAAGGACCTGCGCGAGATGTGCGAGCTGTCGATCCGGCATGGCGGCGTGCCGGTCATGTCGAACGGCATCTATGAACGCCCCGAGGACGCCACATATGCCACGCGCCTTCTCGAACTCGGCCGCGAGATGCGGGCGAAGGGTGCCGACTTCTATTATTTCGCATCGCCGCGTTCGATCGAACTCGTCGTGAACTTCCATCAATGCATGGTGATGATGTACATGCCGGCGTGGGCCGATCTTGTGCAGTCGGTCGTCCCCGACGACGAAAAGAAACGTCGCCTTGCCGACCCGGCATGGCGCGCGACGGCGCGGGAACAGTGGGATGCCGTCCAGGAGGGTTTCCCCAGCCGCGGCGGCCTTGCAAGGTGCCGGATCATTACGGTCGATCGGCCCGAATACGAAAAAT
>CBHCMH010000373.1:0-2767 GCA_965974445.1 uncultured Rhizorhapis sp. | reverse complement strand
CGCTTGTGCGCGCCGGCTGACGTGGCGTCGAACACGATGCCGATGTCGGCGAACTCGGGCATTGCCAAGAGGCCATCGATACCTTCAGCGGTGATAGGCACGCCCATCCGGGCGGCGCGCTTCAACCCATCGCTTTCGGGGTCGATGCCGACGAAGGCGCCCATTTCGAGCCGCTCCGAAAGCCGCATGATCTTGATCATCAGATCGGTGCCGATGTTGCCCGAACCGATGATCGCCACTTTGGTCTTGCCCATGTCGATCAACCTTTACGCGTAAGTAAAACTGCAGGCGCCGATGCCCGCGACCTCGATATTGACCCGGTCGCCCGGGGTGAGCGCGGCCATCGGGCCGAGCGCCCCGGCGAGCAGGATGTCACCCGCCCGGAGCGGCTCACCGCGAGTCGCCAGCGTCCGCGCCAGCCACGCAGCGGCATTGAGCGGATGGCCAAGCGCCGCAGCGCCGACGCCGGTAGAGACCTCCTTGCCATTGTAGCGCATCACCATTGCGGCATTGGCGAGGTCCAGCCCGGAAGGCGGTAGGCCTTGATCGGCAAGCACGAAGAATGCCGAAGAGCCGTTGTCAGCCACGGTATCGGCAAAGGTGATCTTCCAATCGGCAATGCGGCTATCGACAATCTCGATGGCGGCATGGACGGTGCCGACAGCAGCGGCGACCTGTTCCGCTGTGGTATCAGGCGAAGGCAGGTCAGCCGCGAGGACGAATGCGATTTCGGCTTCGGCCTTGGGCTGGAGGCAGTGGGCGGGCGATAGAGTGCCGCCGTCAGCCACACGCATGTCATCGAACAGCACGCCGAAGTCAGGCTGGTCAACGCCGAGCTGAGCCTGCACCGCCTTCGCCGTCAGCCCTGCCTTGCGACCGACGATGCGCCGGCCCTGGGCTTCCCAGAACCGGGTGTTGATCGTCTGCACGGCATAGGCGCCGACGGCATCGGTCGGCTCCAGGCCATCGCGCATCGGCGGGACGGCGCCCCCGGTGTAAGCGTCGCGCAGGCGCAGCGCCAACTCTTCATGGTTAGGGACTGTCATCGCCACATCCTCTCTATTTTCATCATGGACACACTAGCTTCACGTGAGGCTTGAATATAGCTTGGCCCCGCACCATCATCTCGCATGGTGAGAAAAGGAACGCCTCCTATCGCGTCGCTTAGCCGTACGCTTGCGCTGCTTGAAGCCGTGATTGCCGATGGGGGGCAATCGAGCATAGCCGCTCTTGCGCGCGCCAACAGCGTTCCACCGGCTACTGCGCATCGACAGGTGGTTTCGCTCGTCGCGGCCGGATACCTGGGCGTGTCGGATCGTGGGCGCTACATTCCCGGGCCACGGCTGCTCGGCCTTGTGCATCGTTTGGACGTGCGCCAGGTGATCGTCAACATCGCGGCATCGCAGCTGCACGAACTGGCGGTAGCGACTGGCTGCGTCGTGCAATTGGGCACGTTCGAAGACGAGATGGTTACTTACCGGATCAAGACCGGAGAGGGGGCGGGTTCGTTGTTCACGCAAGTGGGAATGCAGCTCGAAGCTTATTGCTCGGGAATCGGCAAAGTCCTGCTTGCCCACCTGCCCGAAGCCCAGCGCCGGGCCTACCTCGCCGGGGGGCCGTTCGTGGCGCTGACGAGCCGAACGATAACCGATCCATGCCAACTGGAGGATGAGTTGGAACGGGTCAGGGTCCGAGGCTACGCAACCGACGAGGGTGAGATCGCGGAGGGGTTAGTCTGCGTGGCAGTTCCTATCCAAGCGCCAGACGGCCAGGTCCATGCCGCCATTTCCGTATCCCGTGCAAGTTCCGCAGACCCATCTGCAGGGCTCGGTACTATCCTGGATGGGTTACGCGCGGCGGCCCGGAAAATCGAGCAGGCGGCATTCGGGACTCCGGACTAACAAGCTCTGATGTGAGCAAGCCGTTCTGGGTCAGCAGGTCCAAAATTCGGTCATGGGCCGGTTGGTGCAAACCGAACTCACGCCCCATACGCACAACCGCACCGGTGAGCACGGCGAACTCAGATTCGCGCCGAACCGCAAATGAGCTGGCGACATCAGCTGTGTCTGGACAGCGGAGGGATGGCTCTACCTCGCCGTCATCCTTGGCCTGCACAGCCGTCGCGTGGTGGGCTGGGCGGTCAGCGACAGGATGAAGAAGGACCTGGCGATCCGGGCGCTGGATATGGCAGTGCGGCTGCGCAGACCACTAAATGGGTGCGTTTTCCATTCTGATCGCGGTAGCCAATATTGCTCCTATGACTATCAGAAGAAGCTACAGGCCTATGGCCTGCGGCCATCGATGAGCGGCAAGAGTAACTGTTACGATAATTCCGCCGTCGAAACCTTCTTCAAATCGCTGAAAGCCGAACTGATCTGGAGACAGAAATGGCCGACGCGGCGGCACGCCGAAACTGCCATCTTCCAGTACATCAATGGCTTCTACAATAGCCGCCGCCGTCATTCATATCTGGGCGGCATCAGCCCGCTCGCGTTCGAAGCCAAGGGCCGGTACTACGCTCTCGCTGTACCTCCCCGCTTTAGCCGAAGATCACTTCATCGATTCCAACCGGAGCGCGATCTTGCCGAGAACGCGGTCCAGGGTAGCTCGCTCGCTGTCGCTCAGATCACCAATCAGCGCCTCGTGGAACGCGACACGCTCCCCGACCAGCGCCTCGTACTTGCGGCGACCCGCCTTGGTCAGCGACAGGATCGGCATGCGGCGATCCTCAGGATTGTCGCGACGCTCGACGAGGCTACGTGCCTCG
>CBHCMH010000372.1:0-2778 GCA_965974445.1 uncultured Rhizorhapis sp. | reverse complement strand
AGGATAGCCCCCTCCACCACCCTGCGGGTGGTCCCCCTCCCCGTGCCGGGGAGGAACTGTCCGGCCCTCTCCTCAGAAGAGGAAAGGGAGAATATGAACGCAATCCGCGCCCACCGGCCTTTCTCAATCAGTCACACTGAACCTCGGCTTGACCAGCTTTCTCACTCCTCCTGCCGTTTCGGCAATCCGCCGTTCATCTGTAGGGCGTAACTTTCCCCTCATTCGACCGGCCGCGACGCGGCGGCATGGAATGGAGGAGACAATGATGAGATCAATCGTACTTGCCGCCGCGATGGCGGCGCTGATGTTACCGGCTGCGCCCGCAATGGCCGATCCGCCGCCCTGGGCGCCGGCCCATGGCAAGCGGGCGAAGGACCGTCACCACCGCATTTACGACGATCGTGGCCGCTATTATGAACCCCGGCGGCTTTCGCGCGGCGACCGCATCTGGCGGGGCCGTGACGGCCGCTATTATTGCAAGCGGGACAATGGCACCACCGGCCTGGTCATCGGAGCCGCCGTCGGCGCGCTGCTCGGCCGCGAACTGGATGGCGGACGCGACCGCACGACCGGCACTATCCTTGGGGCCGCGGGCGGCGCGCTGCTGGGCCGGGAAATCGACCGGGGCGAGGTTCGCTGCCGTTAGATCTGGATAGATGCGCTCATGCCGGGCGCTTCATTCAGTAAAGCAAAGCCGCTCTCCCGCTCAATCCCCCAGCAAATGCTCCACCGCCGCCATGGCGTGCAAACTGGTGCCATCATAGATCGGCAGCACATTGGCGCGCACATCGACGATCATCTCCAGCTCCGTACAGGCAAGCACGGCCGCCTGAATCTGCGCCTGTGAAATATTAGTGAGGATGGTCTTCATCGTCCGCTCGGAACTGCGCGTCGCCTTGCCCTGCGCCAGCTCCTCATAGATGATCCGGTCGATCTCGTTCGCCCATTGCAGGTCGGGCGGCATCAGCGAGACGCCGTGGGACACCAGCCGCTGGCGATAGAAGCGCTCGGTCATCACATTGCGGGTGCCGATAAGCGCGGCGTTCTTGATGCCGTCCGCCTTCATCTTTTCACCGACCGTGTCCGCGATATGCAGGATGGGGACGGACACTGCCCCCGCGACATCCTCATAAACGCGATGCATGCTGTTGGCGCAAATGATCAGCGCGGTCGCACCGGCTGTTTCCAGCCGCTGCGCCGCGCCGACCAGCACCTTTGCGGTGCGGGTCCATTCTTCCTCGGACTGAGCCTTGGCGACTTCTGCGAAATCCAGGCTTTCGATCAGCATGGGCGCGCTGTGAAGCCCGCCCAGCCGCTTGCCGACCGCCTCGTTGATGATCTGGTAGTAGCGGGCGGTGGACGTCCAGCTCATACCCCCAATGAGGCCAATTTTTCGCATTTCAACCCTTCGTCAGTCCAGATTCTTGACGATCTCCTCTACCATCTTCTTCGCATCCGCAAGAAGCATCATGGTGTTATCCATGTAGAAGACGTCATTATCGACCCCGGCATAACCCACGCCGCCCATCGAGCGTTTCACGAAGAGCACGGTTTTTGCCTTCGACACGTCGAGAATCGGCATGCCATAGATCGGCGAGCTCTTGTCCGTCTTCGCCGCCGGGTTGGTGACGTCGTTGGCGCCGATAACGAAAGCGACATCGGTCTGGGCGAACTCGCTGTTGATGTCCTCCAGCTCGAACACCTCGTCATAGGGCACGCTGGCTTCGGCCAGGAGCACGTTCATGTGCCCCGGCATGCGACCCGCCACCGGGTGAATGGCATATTTTACCTTGACGCCATGCTCCTTCAGCAGGTCGCCCATTTCACGCAGGGCGTGCTGCGCCTGCGCCACCGCCATGCCATATCCGGGCACGATGACGACCTGCTCGGCCTGCTGCATCAGGAAGGCCGCGTCTTCGGCCGACCCGCGCTTCCACGGCCGGTCGGTCGCGGCGGCGGCAGCGCCGCCAGCAGTGTCACCGCCAAAGCCGCCCGCACTCACGCTGAGGAAGCTGCGGTTCATCGCCTTGCACATGATGTAGGACAGGATCGCGCCCGACGAGCCCACCAGCGCGCCGGTGATGATCATTGCGCTGTTGCCCAGCGTAAAGCCCATTGCCGCCGCCGCCCAGCCCGAATAGCTGTTCAGCATCGAAACCACGACCGGCATGTCCGCGCCGCCGATCGGGATGATCAGCAGGAAGCCAATCACGAACGCGAGCGCCGTCACGGTCCAGAACACCCAGGGGCTCTGATCGGTGAGGAAATAGGCGATCAGGCCGAGAATGGCCGCCAGCGTGCCCAGGTTGATGACATGCCGCGCGGGCAGCATGATTGGCTTGCCCGACATGTTGCCGTTGAGTTTCAGGAAGGCGATGACCGAGCCTGAAAAGGTGATCGCGCCGATAGCCGATCCGAGGCCCATTTCCACCCGGCTAACCAGATGAATGACGCCATCAGGCCCCGCGATCCCGAAGGCCTGCGGGCTCATGAACGCGCCCGCCGCGACCAGCACGGCGGCCATGCCGACCAGGCTGTGGAAGGCGGCGACCAGCTGCGGCATCGCCGTCATCTCGATCTTGCGCGCGATGACGAAGCCAATGACGCCGCCAATCGCGATGGCGATGACGATCTCGGTGATGCTCGCAATATCATGCGTGACCAGCGTCGTGGCGACCGCGATGGTCATGCCGATCATGCCGAAACGGTTGCCCCGGCGGCTCGACGCCGGACTGGAAAGCCCGCGCAGGGCGATGATGAAACAGACGCCCGCGATCA
>CBHCMH010000371.1:0-2796 GCA_965974445.1 uncultured Rhizorhapis sp. | reverse complement strand
TACCGGGCGATGCGGTGGCGGCTGAGGCGGCGGCTGGACACGGCCGAACGCGCGCTTTCAGAGAATCTCGCTTTGTCTTCGTCCCCCACGGTGGCCGCCGACGGCGTGCGGCAGCGTGCAGCCGCGCCTACTCCAGTCCCACCCGGTGTCATATGAGCAGCCCCATCTATATCGCCATCGACACGCCAGACCTTGAAAAGGCCAAGGATCTGGCGGGTTCGGTAAAATATCATGTCGGCGGCCTGAAGCTCGGACTGGAGTTTTTCTGCGCCAACGGCCATCACGGCGTGCTGGAGATGATGAAGTTCGGCCTGCCGATCTTCCTCGACCTGAAACTCCATGACATTCCGAACACGGTTGCCAAGGCCATACAGGCGCTGCACTTGCTGGAACCGGCCATCCTGACTGTCCATGCGGCCGGCGGGCGGGCGATGCTGGAGGACGCAAAGGCTGCCGCGAATACCGGTACCAAGGTTGTCGCGGTGACGGTGCTGACCAGCCTGGACAGCCGCGACCTTAATGATGTCGGGGTCATGGACCCGCCACATGGTCAGGTGGAAAGGCTCACCAACCTTGCGCACGAAGCCGGGCTCGACGGCATCGTCTGTTCCGGGCAGGAGGTCGCGGCCGCGCGCAAGCTGTGGCCAGACGGCTTTCTGGTCGTGCCCGGCGTGCGTCCGGCGGACGGCCGGATGGGAGACCAGAAACGATCGGTCACCCCGCGTCAGGCGCTGGACCATGGAGCATCCATCCTTGTCATCGGCCGGCCGATCACCCAGGCCGCCTATCCGGATTTGGCGGCACGCGAGATTGAGGCGACGCTGTAGCAATCCTCCGCATCCTCGACCGCGGTTCTCGACACGCTCGAAACGAACGGGTTAAACTTCAGCCAAAACAGTCTAAACCCCCGCCATGTCCCGAATCGCCATCAAGATCTGCGGCCTTTCCATGGCCGAAACGCTGGACGCAGCCATCAAGGCTGGGGCGTCGCATGTCGGCATGGTCTTTTTCTCCAAGAGCCCCCGCCTTGTGGATTTCGAACGCGCCAGCGCATTGGCTGCGCGCGTACCCGCCCATGTTCGCCGTGTCGGCGTCTTCGTTGATGCGGACGAGGAATTGCTGGAACGCGCTATCGCCTCTGGCCGGCTTGACGCATTGCAGCTCCATGGCAAGGAAACGCCCGAACGCGCCGCCGCCATTGGTGCGAAATATGGCCGCGACGTCTGGAAAGCGATATCCGTGAAATCGCGCGCCGACCTGGACCAGGGACGCGCTTATGCCGCTGCCGTCCAGATGCTGCTTTACGATGCAAAGACGCCCGAAGGGGCGGCCTTACCCGGCGGCATGGGCGTGCGTTTTGACTGGAAGCTGTTGCAGGACTTCAGTCACCCCCTTCGCTGGGGCCTTTCGGGCGGGCTCGACCCCGCGAATGTCCGGGACGCCGTCGCCATTACCGGCGCGCCGCTTGTCGATGTTTCCTCGGGCGTCGAAAGCGCGCCGGGCATCAAGGATGTGGACAAGATCGCCGCCTTCTGCAAAGCGGTTTCGCAACTATGACGATCAAGAACAGCTATCGCAGCCAGCCTGACGAGCGCGGGCATTTCGGGCAGTTCGGCGGGCGCTATGTCGCCGAAACGCTGATGCCGCTCATCCTCGACCTGGAGCGCGAATATCGCGCCGCCAAGGCCGACCCGGCATTCGAGGAAGAGTTCCAGTACCTCCTGCGCCAATATGTCGGCCGTCCCAACCCACTCTATTATGCCGAGCGGCTGACGAAGGAACTGGGCGGCGCGAAGGTGTATCTGAAGCGCGAGGAGCTCAACCACACCGGCGCGCACAAGATCAACAATTGCATCGGCCAGATCCTGCTCGCCCGCCGCATGGGCAAGACGCGCATCATTGCGGAAACCGGCGCGGGCCAGCATGGCGTCGCCACCGCCACGGTCGCGGCCCTCTTCAACCTGCCCTGCACCATCTTCATGGGCGCACTGGATGTCGAGCGGCAGCAGCCCAACGTGTTCCGCATGAAGCTGCTGGGCGCGGAAGTGCGCGCGGTGGAGGCGGGCGCGCGGACATTGAAGGACGCGATGAACGAGGCGCTGCGCCACTGGGTCGCCAATGTCCACGACACATTCTACATCATCGGCACGGTCGCGGGTCCGCACCCCTACCCCGAGCTGGTCCGCGATTTCCAGTCGGTGATCGGCCGCGAAACGCGCGAACAGATATTGGAGGCCGAAGGCCGCCTGCCCGACATGCTGATCGCCCCGGTCGGCGGCGGGTCCAATGCCATCGGCCTCTTCCATCCCTTCCTCGACGATGAAGGTGTGGAGATCGTTGGCGTGGAAGCGGCGGGCGAAGGGCTCGACACGCCGCGCCATGCCGCCAGCCTTGCGGGCGGATCGCCGGGCATCCTGCATGGCAACAAAACCTATCTGCTGCAGGACGAGGACGGCCAGATCACCGAGGCGCACAGCATTTCGGCCGGGCTCGACTATCCCGGCATCGGCCCGGAGCATAGCTGGCTGCATGACATCGGCCGCGCCCGCTATGTGCCGGTGACGGACGATGAGGCGCTCGCCTCCTTTCAGCGGCTTTGCAAGCTGGAGGGCATAATCCCGGCGCTCGAATCCGCGCACGCCATTGCCGCAGCCGAACGGATCGCGCCGACGATGGACAAGGACAAGATCATCGTGGTCAATCTTTCCGGCCGAGGGGACAAGGATATCTTCACTGTCGCGAAGGCTTTGGGGGTGAAGCTGTGATCGGGATCGAAAGGACATTCCCCCTCTCCCT
>CBHCMH010000370.1:0-2797 GCA_965974445.1 uncultured Rhizorhapis sp. | reverse complement strand
TTGGCCGCGCGCTACTGAGGAGACCCCGGCCTTCGCCGGGGTGACGAGTGGAGTTTGGAATGGCAGAGTTCGACTATGACGTCCTGGTAATCGGCGCTGGCCCCGGCGGCTACGT
This sequence comes from uncultured Rhizorhapis sp., assembly GCA_965974445.1. Taxonomy (GTDB): domain Bacteria; phylum Pseudomonadota; class Alphaproteobacteria; order Sphingomonadales; family Sphingomonadaceae; genus Rhizorhapis. The sequence continues at coordinate 2,682 of CBHCMH010000370.1, read as the reverse complement.
CGCAGCCATTCGCGCGGCGCAGCTGGGGCTGAAGACCGCCTGCGCGGAAGGGCGCGAGACGCTGGGCGGCACCTGTCTGAATGTCGGCTGCATCCCGTCAAAGGCGCTGCTGCATGCCTCCGAACTTTACGAAGAGGCCGCATCGGGCGCGCTGGAAAAGTTCGGCGTGAAGATCAGCGGCGCGAAAATCGACGTTGCGCAGATGCAGTCGGAAAAGGCCAAAGCCGTAGGCGAACTGACCGGCGGCATCGAATATCTGTTCAAGAAGAACAAGATCGACTGGCTGAAGGGCTATGCCGCGTTCACGGACGCGCACACGGTGGAGGTCGCGGGCAAGAGCTACCGCGCGAAGAATATCGTCATCGCCACCGGCTCCTCCGTGACTCCGCTGCCGGGCGTGGAGATCGATAACAAGGTCATCATCGACAGCACAGGCGCGCTGGCGTTGGCCAAGGTGCCGGGGCATATGGTCGTCATCGGCGGCGGCGTCATCGGGCTGGAGCTTGGCTCGGTCTGGCGGCGGCTGGGCGCGAAGGTCACGGTGGTGGAATTCCTCGACCAGCTTCTGCCCGGCATGGACGGCGAGGTCCGCAAGGAAGCCGCCAAGCTGTTCAAGAAGCAGGGCTTCGACATCAAGCTGAGCACCAAGGTCACGGGCGCGGCCGTCAAGAACGGTAAGGCGACGATCACCGTCGAGCCGGCGGCCGGCGGCGCGGCGGAAACGATCGAGGCCGACTGCGTCCTTGTCGCCATCGGGCGCAGGCCGAACACCGACGGGCTGGCGCTCGAAAAGGCGGGCCTTGCCACCAACAATCGCGGGCAGATCGAAACCGACCATGATTTCGCCACCAAGATGCCCGGCATCTGGGCGATCGGCGACGCCATTCCCGGCCCCATGCTCGCGCACAAGGCGGAGGATGAGGGCATCGCGGTCGCGGAGAATATCGCGGGCCTGACCGGCATCGTGAACCATGATGTCATTCCGGCGGTCGTCTATACCTATCCCGAAATCGCCAGTGTCGGCCTGACCGAAGAGCAGGCGAAGGAGAAGGGCGCGATCAAGGTCGGCAAGTTCCCGATGATGGCCAACAGCCGCGCCAAGACCAACCGCGACACCGACGGCTTCGTCAAGATCATCGCGGACACGGAGACTGACAAGGTGCTGGGCGTCCACATCATCGCGTCGGTCGCGGGCACGATGATCGCGCAGGCGGCGCAGGCGATGGAATTCGGCGCGTCTTCGGAGGACATTGCCTATACCTGCCATGCGCATCCGACGCATAATGAGGCGGTCAAGGAAGCGGCGATGGCGGTGCTGGGCAAGCCGATCCATATCTGACGCGGGCGATAACTTCTCTATCATCGCGCATATGGGGCTGTTTGGCTGAATGGCTTCTATTTTCGATATTTATCCAGCAATTACAATTGGTTAATTAGCCGTCCCGTCCACTTTTAACTTCACGCGCCGGATCGCCTGCCCCCCTCTTACGGCCAGTCAGGCTCCCGCCGCGTGCGGGTTTTCCAGAGCGAATAGAATATCCCGGCGGCGATCAGCGCGAAGGTGACGCCCAGGCTGAGCGCGGGCGGGAACTTGTCCCCGCCAAGGATGAAGTCCGAAACAAAGATTTTCGCGCCGATGAAAACCAGCACCGTCGCAAGCGCATATTTGAGATAATAGAAGCGGTGCACCATCGCCGCCAGGGCGAAATACAGCGCGCGCAGGCCCAATATGGCCATGATGTTCGAGGTGTAGACGATGAAGGTGTCGGTGGTGATGGCGAAAATCGCCGGCACGCTGTCCACCGCGAACACCAGATCGGCAAGGTTGATCACCACAAGCGCGAGGAACAGGGGCGTCGCTGCGATCACCAGCCTGCCCGTTTTGGCATCGGGGGCCTTCACGAAGAAGTGGTGACCGTGAAGCTCCCGCGTCACGCGCATGTGCCGGGCAATGAACCGCACCGCCGCATTGTTCGCCACGTCCATCGGCTGGTCGCCGGCGAAGAACATCTTGATCCCGGTGACGATCAGGAAGGCCGCGAACAGATAGAGCACCCAGTAAAACTCGCTCACCAGCGCCGCGCCGCCGCCAATCATCAGGCCGCGCAACAGGATCACCGCGATGATGCCCCACAGCAGCGCACGATACTGATATTTGGGCGGAATGGCGAAATAGGTGAAGATCAGGCTGATGACGAAGACATTGTCGATCGACAGCGCCTTTTCGATGAAGAAGCCGGTGAAATATTGCATCCCCGGCTCAGCCCCGCGCACGAACCAGACCCACAGGCCGAACGCGCAGGCGATACTGATGTAGAAAAGGGAGAGCTTCAGGCTTTCCCTGATGCCGATTTCCTTGTTCTCCCGGTGCAGGAAACCCAGGTCGAAGGCGGTCAGCGCGACGACGATGGCGAAAAAGGCCAGCCAGAACCAGGCCGGTGTTCCCAGCCAGTCCGCGAAGAGAAATTCCATGGCATATGCTCCTCTCGTTCAACGACAAGGTTGATCGGAGCGTCCGCTGCGAATGGGGGGATGGTCTGAACCAGACCGTCAGTCGCACCGGAAACTCCGATGCGGTCCGACATCACGCGCTGGAATCAGCACGCCAGAGGGGCCCGGTCCGCGATGGGGAAAATAAGGGCCGACAGCAGCAAAATCAACCGGGGCGCCAGTTGGCGCGGT
>CBHCMH010000369.1:0-2799 GCA_965974445.1 uncultured Rhizorhapis sp. | reverse complement strand
TGGATCGGGTCCGCGCCCTTCACATACCAGCTGCCATCGTTCAGGCGATAGGCTTGCCCCGTCTGCACGCGGCTGGACAGCGTCTTGCACCCCGTTGCGGCAGCCATGTCCGCCACCGTCACGCCGCGCTTGGCGGCCAGATCGGTATAGGCCGCGCGGCGTTTGATGTTGATGGCATCGACTTCCGACTTGACCGCCGGCGCCACGGATCCCTTGATGCCCAGATAGCCATCGGCCTGTTCGCCAACCGTTCCGTTGGCAATCGCCTGCGCGACGACCGAGGACTGAGCCACGGCGGAGCCGCTCCAGACGGCGGTTGCGCCCGCGACCAGCACCAATGCGCCGGCCAGCATGAGCAGATGTTTCTTGTCGGTCTTCATTGCGGGAACAACTCCGGATTGTTTTCAATCAGTTCTTCGGCATCCTTCTGCAGCCTTACGATGACTTCCTGCTGCACACGGACGTTCAAATTAATCTCGATGGGCTTGTCGGGGGCCTTTACCTGTATGCAGCCCGACATCATCGCCAATCCCAACAGCGGCCCCAAAATTGGCAGCGCGATGCCGCCCGAGCCCCTGATCCTGTCGCCTGTTTCTCTCATTCATTTGTCCCCTATTGGCATAGTTTCGCTTGCGGCAGGCTGAACGGCAAGCCTGTTCTCGATTACCGGCTGATAGCCGTTACCCAGATGGCTGCGGATGAGCAGGCTGGGATCGACGAACGATTGGGCTGTGTTCAGCAGTCCCCGGAAGGGCGCCTCGATTCGAATGTTGAAGATGAAGGGCAAACCGGTGAACTGCCGCCCCAGGCCCATCTGATCGGCCCCGACCGGCGCCTGATTGACCCCGTTGAAGGCCACCTGCGTCACCACTTCGCCGTCAATCTGGCCGTCCATCAATATGGTGAGGCATTTGTAGCGGAGCGATTTCAGCGCATCGAACGCCAGCTTACCGAACATGCCCAGGTCGGCGTTCGACACCTCGCCCACATAGGCTAGCGTGCCGCCCTGCCGGCTGGGGTCGCAGGCGACACGAAGCTGCTTCACATCGGTCACATAAAGCGGCGGCAGGCCCTGTTGCCGCGCCACCAGGACTCCGCCCACGATCCGGCCGCCGCTCGCATCGAAAATCATCGGCAGCAGGCCATCGAACGTGCCGGTCGCGGAAATATTATCCAGTTCCAGCGTGTTGATGAAGTCCGCCGCCTGAAGGCCGATGATCCGGAAGGTCAGGTGACGCGGATGTTCCGCGCTGAAATCCAGCACCGTCGGCTCAAGCGTCAGATCGCCCCCGGCGAACGGCCATTTCCCGCTTTCAATCTGTACCCGTTGCCCTGGCAGAAGCTGATAGCGAATTTCGCCATTGATCGCCTCGATACCCGGATTGACGTTGGCGATGCGGAAAAGCTGGGCGGGCGGTGTTTCCAGCCCCAGCAGATCGGAAAAGACGATCTCTCCGGAAAGGCCGGTGACCGGGCCAAAGGCAGCTGCCAGATCAATATTATCCGTGCGGAACCGGCCGTCACTGGATACGCCGTTCCGGTCCCAACGAATCTGCCCTTGCCCGGAAACCTGCCCATTCACATTGGCGACGACGCCCAGCGCAATCCGCGTCACGTCCTCCGGTTGAAGCGCCTTGTCGAATCGCAGTTGATCGACCAGCAAGTCCGCCTGGCCCGTTCCGGTGGAAAGGTCGTGGGCAATCCGCACGCTGGTCACGGGCGCTTCCGTCCGGGGTTCCAGCAGCGTTCCACTGGCCGCGATCCTGTTGCCGCTCAGCGTGAAGGCAAAATCCTTCGACAGCAGCGGATTGAAACGGTCAGGCACGCCCCGGTCGGCCACGCGCAGCCCGCCGTCCACTTGCAGCGCGCCCTTGCTGAAGCGCCAGCGCCCCGCCGCCTCCGACATTTCCAGCGGTACATTGCCGATATGCCCAGCCCCACCCTCCAGCTCGCCCATCAGGCCCGTGGGCGCAAACCGGCCGGTCAACCGCGCGACATCCAATATGGTCGGAGCCTCGGCGCCCAATGCCAGCGTCAGCCCGTTTGCCGCAAAACCATCGCCGGGAATCCCGAAGCGAACATCCTTTGCCGCCAGCGTCAACGGGCTTTCCCCCAGCCGCCCCCCCAGCCGTGGCGAAGAAACCGCCGCGGCGAAGGAAAAACCCTCCGGCCCCGACCGCAACATCGCCCCGCCATTGGCCGGACACAGGCGCAGCCGCGTGCCTTGCAGGACAAGGCTTTCATATTTCAGCCCCGCAAAGGAGACCGGCGTGCAGCCCGTGTTGATTCGAACGCCACCGCGAGTCCCTAGCCGCCCGTCCACGGGCAGGGTCAAGTTCCTGACGCCGCCGCCCGGCAAAGGGCCGTCCAGGCGGAGCACGGTCGTGAAGCGGGTCTCTCCCCTTCCGCTCGCGACAAAGCGCACCGGCATCAACGCCAGCCGGGCATTGCCGGCGGAATAATCCTGCATGAAGATCTGGCCGCCAAGCGTCCCGTCCCGGCCATTCTGCCGAAGCCGGATCGCCGCATCGGGAAGTCCCCCACCCGCGAGGCGCAGGCTGCCGTCGAGCGACATCTGACCGCCCGGCCAGGACCAGGCAATGCCCCGGCCGTCGGTCAGGTCCACGCGCGCGCCGCTGCGGCTCCGGAACGTCAGGTCCGTGACCTGCAAGCGTCCCTCATTGCCGCGCTGGCGAACGGCGAACATCGCCCGCGCCTCATTCTGGCGTCCTGCCGCCTCGATCGCCGATGCGAGCTTGGCCGCGAGCGGTTCAATCGGCGTGCCTGCGCTCGCCTGGC
>CBHCMH010000368.1:0-2809 GCA_965974445.1 uncultured Rhizorhapis sp. | reverse complement strand
CCAGCATGTCGCGCCGGTGGAAGAATTCCCGGTCGATAAATGGAACCTCATCATCGCCCTCAATCTCAACGCCGCGTTCCACACCACCCGCCTCGCCTTGCCCTATATGAAGCAGAAGAAATGGGGCCGGATCATCCAGACGGCCTCGGCCCACTCGCTGACGGCCTCTCCTTTCAAATCGGCCTATGTGACCGCCAAGCATGGCCTCGCCGGCTTCACCAAGACGGTGGCGCTGGAAGCCGCCACCTTCGGCATCACCGCCAACTGCATCAGCCCGGGCTATGTCTGGACACCGCTGGTCGAAAACCAGATTCCCGACACGATGAAGGCGCGGAACATGACGCGGGAGCAGGTGATGAACGATGTGCTGCTGGCCGGGCAACCGACCAAGCAGTTCGTGACCGTCGAACAGGTCGCCGCTCTGGCGCTGTTCCTCTGCCGCGACGAGGCAAGCAACATCACCGGCGCGAACCTGTCGGTCGATGGAGGCTGGACGGCGCAATGATTTGCACCGATGCTGCCTGATCCTTGCTCCTGACCGGGCAAGGCGATCGCCTGGGGAGACGTCATGCGCCACTTTCTGCTTGCCCTGCCGCTGCTCATCGCCGCGCCGGCCGCTGCCGACCCGCTTTCCGATCAGGTGAAGGCGGACATGCCGTCCCTGATGCAGCTTTACCGGCACCTGCATGCCCATCCCGAACTCAGCTTTCAGGAGGTGAAGACCGCCGCGATGCTGGCGAAGGAGGCGCGCAGGCTCGGCTTTGACGTGTCGGAGAAGGTCGGCGGAACCGGCGTAGTCGCCGTGATGAAGAACGGCGCTGGTCCCGTGCTGATGATCCGGGCCGACATGGACGCGCTGCCGGTGGTGGAGCAGACCGGCTTGCCCTTTGCGTCAAAGGTCCGGGCGACGACGGATGAAGGGATCGAATCCGGCGTCATGCACGCCTGCGGCCATGATACGCATATGGCCGCCTGGGTCGGGACCGCCCGGCGGCTGGCGGGGATGAAGGACCAATGGTCCGGAACGCTGGTCATGATCCTGCAGCCCGCTGAGGAACGCGGCGCGGGCGCGCGGATGATGCTGGAGGACGGGCTCTTCACCCACTTTCCCAAGCCCAGCCATGTCATCGCCTTTCACGACGCGGCCAATCTGCCGAGCGGGTTAATCGGCTACACCCCCGGCTATGCCCTCGCCAATGTGGACAGCGTCGATATTCTCGTGAAGGGCGTCGGCGGCCATGGTGCCTACCCGCACACGACGCGCGACCCGATCGTGCTGGCGAGCCGTATCGTCACGTCGTTGCAAACCCTGGTGAGCCGGGAAATGGACCCGCAGGACCCGGCCGTCGTCACCGTCGGCAGCTTTCATGCCGGGGCCAAGCATAACATCATTTCCGACCAGGCGACCTTGCTCCTGACCGTGCGGAGCTATTCGGACGCGACACGGCAAAAGCTGCTCGACGGCATCCGGCGCATAGCGAAGGGCGAAGCGATCGCTGCCGGGATTCCGGACGATCTCATGCCGGTCGTGACGCTGAAGGACGAATTCACGCCCTCCACCTACAATGTCCCCGCCTTTACCGGGCAGATGGCGGGGCTGTTCGCCCAGCGCTTCGGAAAGGAGCGGGTCATCCAGACGCCGGCAGTGATGGGCGGCGAGGATTTCGGCCGCTATTACCGCGCCGACAACAGCATCCAGAGCCTGATCTTCTGGGTAGGCGGCGTTCCGGCGGATAAGATGGCGCAAGCGGCCAGGGGCGAAGTAAAACTGCCCTCGCTGCACAGCCCCTATTGGGCGCCCGATGCCGAGGGGGTGATTTCGACGGCGACGGAAGCGCTTGCCGCAGCGGCGCTGGATGTGTTGAAGAAGTGATACTGGGGTGCGTTGATTGGAACTTATGATTTTTCGTCACCCCGGCGTAGACCAGGGTCTCCCAAATCTTGGTTGTGCGCTACTGATGGAGATTCCGGCTTTCACCGGAATGACGAAAATGAAATCAACCTTGGGGTACCAATCCCTTCACTCATCCCCCTGCGGCTGCGGCAGCAGCAGCGCCAGCAGGATGGAGCGGCATTCGCCATCGATGATGCCGTCGATCATTTCCGGCCGGTAGCGGCGCTGAAAGGCGCGAATGGCAGCGATGGGGTCGGTGATGTCATAGCCGAAACGCTCGAGCGCCAGCAGGAAGCCGCCGTCCGTCCAATGCGGATCCATAAGGTTCTTCGTTGGCCGGGGCAGCGCCAGGCGAAGGCGGGCCAGCCGGTGCCAGGGGAACAGTTCCCCCGGATCCTGCTTGCGCGCCGGCGCGACATCGGAATGGCCGACAATATTGCCGCGCGTGATGCCGTATCGCTTCACAATGTCCCCGACCAGGGGGATGAGCGCCGAAATCTGTTCCTCCGGAAACGGCCGGTAGCCCCATTCATGGCCGGGATTGACGATCTCTATGCCGATGCTGGCGCTGTTGATGTCCGTTACGCCCCGCCAACAGGCAACGCCAGCGTGCCACGCCCGCTTGGCTTCATCGACCATGCGGACGACCTGCCCGTCCTCCGTCACGCAATAATGGGCCGAAACCTTCGACACCGGATCGCACATCCAGTTGAGGGCGGAGGCCGCGTCGGGCATCCCGGTATAATGCAGCACCAGCATGGTGATAGGCAGTTTGCGTTCGTCAAAATTGGGTGACGGCGTTTCTATCATCGGGGCCCCTCGAACTCCTCCGTCGTCGCCGCCGGCCGGAGGGTGACGATTGCCACCCCGCCCAACACGAAAATTCCGCCCAATATCACCATGCCCGTCACCGGC
>CBHCMH010000367.1:0-2814 GCA_965974445.1 uncultured Rhizorhapis sp. | reverse complement strand
GCCGTCTGGGGCTGGCTGACCGGGTTGATCGCGGGCAATGGGCCGATCCGGCAGCTTGTCCCCATCGATGTGCGGCAGTCCATGGCCAATGGCGGCGGCCCGGCCTGCCTGCGGCTGCGCGTGGTGGCGGACCCGGCGGACGTCGACCCGCGCTTCCTGTTGACCGGGGAGACGCTGGACCGGGTGGAGGCGATTGTGGAGCGCCTTTGGCCCGAACAGATCGCGCCGGACGATCTGACAAGTGATGCGCTCGCCGCCGATGTTGAAACGGCGCGACGGGCAGTTGCGGATGCGCTGCAATTAACCATGATTCTGTAATCGCGGCTGTCGATCCGCTTGACAATTTACGCTTTATTCACTTCAATGTTTGGCGGAAATTCGGGACTGGCATATGAATTGCTGAGTGATGGGCATGTGGACGAAGATCAAACGGCTGTTTACCATAAAGACCAAGTTCGAGGCCTTTCTGATCATCTACGCGCTCGCCCTGGGCGCGACCGAGCGGGGCGTCCATTATATGCAGCAATATCCCGGCTATGGCGGCATGCTGCTGGCGCTGGCCTGCACGGGCGCGGTGTTCATGGCGGGGGGGAAGATATTGGATGCCGTGGAGATGCGGTCTTATTGGGATGATTTTGGTTGAGGGCAGCTGTCCCTTCTCCCTTGATGGGAGAAGGATACGGAGCTTTGTGAGCGAAGCGAATTAAGCGGAGTTGGATGAGGGTGAGCGGGCCACAGGCCCGCGCGATTGCTGTGCAATCGCGTCACCCCTACCCAACTTCGGCTAGGCAGCAAGCTGCCAAGCCTGCGTATCCCTCACCCATCAAGGGGGAGGGATCGTCCGCTCTCAAGGCACCAGCATCCCCGCCTCCTCCGCCACCAGTTCGGTCAGCCAGTCGTTGAACAGGCTCACCCGCGCGAGGTTGCGGACGTCCTGATGGATCGCGATCCAGAAGGCGCGGTGGAGGGCGAAGTCGGGCAGGACGCGTTGCAGCTCGCCATCCTGCGCGCCGATGAAGTCCGGCAGGATCGCCAGCCCCGCCCCCGCCCGGCAGAGGCGATGTTGGGCGTTGATGCTTGAGCTGCGCAGGTTTGCGTCAGCGCCCGGCAGCAGTTCGGAGAGATAGTCGAGTTCCGGCGCGTAGATCTGATCGGGAATATAGCCGATGATCCGGTGGCTGCCGAGTGCGTCGCGTCCAGGCACGCCCCCCGTGCGCTCCAGATAGCGGCGGGCGCCGTAAAGGCCGAGGCTGTAGTCGGTGAGCTTGCGCGTCAGCAGCGGGCCCTTGCGGGGGCGGGCGAGCAATATGGCTATGTCGGTTTCCCGCCGGGAAGGGCTGAGGAAACCGCTGCTCGCCGTCAGGTCGATGGTGACGGCCGGATGGCGGGCGGCGAAATCATGCAGGTGCGGCGCGATGACCCAGGTGCCGAAACCCTCCGACGCGCTGACCCGCAATATGCCGGATGCTCCGCCCTCGCCGCCGCTATCCTCGCCAATGGCGCTGGCGCAGCGTTCCATCTCTTCGGCCCGAATCAGCAGGGCGCGGCCGGGCGCGGTGAGCCTTTGCCCCTCCCGGTCCTGCTCGAACAGGACCTGCCCGAGATCGGCCTCCAGCCGCCGGATACGCCGGGACACGGTTGTGGGATCGGCACGCAGCAGCGGCGCGGCCCGCCCGATCTGGCCCGCACGCGCGACGGACAGGAAAAAACGCAGATCATCCCAGTTCATAAGGCTGCATTTATGCAGGCATGTCCTGCAAAGTCAAACCATTCCCCGCCGGTCGAAATGCCGCTATCGCAATGCCCAAATACCGGGCCCAAATTCGGGATTTTTCCCGGCTGAAGAGGATGACCATCATGCGCATCGTTGAACATTTCATCGCCGGCGGAACGGCCAGCGGCGGCACTCGCAAGAGCGACATTTTCGATCCCAACAACGGCGTCGTTCAGGCGCAGGTGACGCTGGGCACGAAGGCGGAACTCGACCGCGCCATCGAAGCGGCGAAGGCCGCTCAGCCCGGCTGGGCCGCGACCAATCCGCAGCGCCGGGCGCGCGTGATGTTCAAGTTCAAGGAGCTGGTCGAAAAGAATATGGAGGAGCTGGCCCACTTGCTCTCCTCCGAGCATGGCAAGGTGATCGCCGACGCGAAGGGCGACATTCAGCGCGGGCTGGAGGTCATCGAATTCTGCTGCGGCATCCCGCACGTCCTGAAGGGCGAATATACGCAGGGCGCGGGGCCGGGCATCGACGTGTACTCCATGCGCCAGCCGCTGGGCATCGGCGCGGGCATCACGCCGTTCAACTTTCCGGGCATGATCCCGCTGTGGATGTCCGGCGTCGCCATCGCGACCGGCAACGCCTTCATCATGAAGCCGTCCGAGCGCGATCCGTCCGTTCCGGTTCGCCTCGCCGAATTGTTCAAGGAAGCGGGGCTTCCCGACGGTATCCTGCAGGTGGTGCAGGGCGACAAGGAAATGGTCGATGCCATCCTTGACCATCCCGATATCAAGGGCGTCAGCTTCGTCGGCTCCTCCGACATCGCCCATTATGTCTACCGGCGCGGGGTCGAGGCGGGCAAGCGCGTACAGGCCATGGGCGGCGCGAAGAACCACGGCATCGTCATGCCCGACGCCGATCTCGATCAGGTTGTGAATGACTTGTCCGGCGCGGCCTTCGGTTCGGCGGGCGAGCGCTGCATGGCGCTCCCGGTTGTTGTCCCGGTCGGTGAAAAGACCGCCCTCAATCTGCGCGAAAAGCTGATCCCCGCAATCGAATCCCTGCGCGTCGGCATCTCCACCGACGCGGAGGCGCAT
>CBHCMH010000366.1:0-2823 GCA_965974445.1 uncultured Rhizorhapis sp. | reverse complement strand
TGCCGTCGCAACGGGGCGGCGGTCGCTGTGAGAGGTGAAGAATGACCCAGCAATATGACCTAGTGATTCGTGGCGGCACCATCGTGGATGGCACCGGGGCCGCGCCCTTTTCCGGCGATGTCGGCATCATCGGCGATCGAATCGCCGCCGTCGGCAAAATTGAGGGCAGCGCAAAGGAAGAGATCAACGCCACCGGCATGATCGTCACCCCTGGCTTTGTCGATGTGCACACCCATTATGACGGTCAGGTCACCTGGGAAAGCCGCCTTGCGCCCTCGTCCGACCATGGCGTCACCACGGTGGTTATGGGCAATTGCGGCGTCGGCTTCGCCCCCATTCGCGAATCGCAGCGGCACATGGCGATCAAATTGATGGAAGGCGTCGAGGACATTCCAGAGGTGGTGATGGCGCAGGGCATACCCTGGAGCTGGGAAACCTTCCCCGAATATCTCGATGCGCTCGACAAGCGCGAAACCGATGTCGATTTCGCCGCGCAAATCCCGCATTCGCCGATCCGCGTCTATGTGATGGGCGAACGCGGCGTCAATCTGGAGCCTCCCACCGACGAAGATCTGGCCGAAATGCGCCGCCTGACAAAGGAAGCGATCGAGGCCGGGGCATTGGGCGTCACCACCTCGCGCCAGCTTGCCCATGCCTTTCGCGATGGACGCCCCGCGCCCTCGACCAAAACCGAGGTCGATGAGCTGCTCGCGCTCGCCGATGGCCTGAAGGACGCCGGAGGCGGCGTGTTTCAGATCATCCCCAATACCGGGAACCCCGGCGCGGACGAGTTCGGGATCATCGCGAAACTTCAGCAGGAATCGGGGCGGCCCGTCAATTTCAGCCTGTTCACTGGCAGCGGCATCACCGATCCGCAGGCCTATCTGGACGGTCTGGCCAACGCCGATGAAGACCGGCGGCCGATCAAGGGGCAATTCTACCCCCGTCCCATCGGCATGCTATTCGGACTGGACCTCAGCTACCATCCCTTCTCGCTGAACCCCAGCTACAAGAAGATCGAGGATCTGCCACTCGACGAGAAAGTCGCGGCGATGCGGGATCCCGCCTTCCGCAAGCAATTGCTGTCGGAAGAGCCGGAGGACCCCAATCCCTTCTTCCTCTGGGTCGTGCAGCAGACCCAGATTCTCTTCCCGCTCGGCGATCCGCCCAATTATGCACCCTCGCCTGACGACAGTATCAAGGCGCGCGCCGCGACGCTGGGCGTTGACGAACGCGAACTCATCTACGACGAATTGCTGCGCCAGAATGGCCGCGCCGTTCTCTATTGTCCCATGGGCAATACCGAGAACAACCGGTTCGACGCGGCGGTCGATCTGTTCGGCAAGCCCGGCACGGTGCTGGGCCTGGGCGACGGCGGCGCGCATTATGGCATGATCTGCGATGCGGCCTACCCAACCTACATGCTCACCCAATATGTCCGGGACAAACACATGGTGCCGGTCGAAAAGGCCGTCAGCATGTTGTCGCGCGAGACGGCCCTGTCCGTTGGCCTGACGGACCGGGGCCTATTGAAGCCGGGATACAAGGCCGACCTCAATGTCATCGACCTTGACCGGTTGCATCTCTATGCGCCGCGCGTGAAGCGCGACCTGCCCGCGGGCGGCAAGCGATTGAGCCAGAAATCGGACGGCTATGAAGCCACCATCGTTTCGGGCCAGGTCACCTATCGCAACGGCCGCGCCACCGGAGCCTTGCCCGGACGGCTGGTTCGCGGCACGAAGGTCAACCAGCAACTCGAAACGGCGGAGGCAGCATGACTGGTCCCGAACCCGGTATTCCGGCGAACGCTCACATGCTGAGCCAGAAGGGCGAGCATGGCATCAAGGTCATCAGCGACATGATGGGCGAGGATTATGGCGCCAAACTCCGCGAAGCAGCCACGTCGGGCAAATTCGGCTCTGACATCACCAGAATGGCGATCGACTATTCCTTCGCGGACAGCTGGGGCCGGGAGGGGCTCAGCCGCAAGGAGAAGAGCATCCTCATCATCGGCATCTTGCTGGCGCTGAAACAGCCCTCGGAACTCAAGAACCATGTGAAGATCGGTGCAGCCAATGGCATCACCGTGCCGGAATTCGAAAGCCTGCTGGTGCAGGCCTGTTCCTATGTTGGCTTCCCCTGCATCGCATCGGCGACCACCGCCGTCATTGAAGCGCTACGGGAAATCGGCATGGACCCCGACGTGAAGACGGCGGAGGAACGGGGACTGTTGTAGCTACGAGATAGCTGGATTGGGTGGTGCGCAGACGTTATCCTCCCCGGCACGGGGAGGGGGACCGCGGCGCGAAGCGGCGTGGTGGAGGGGGGAGCTCACCGGCACGGCGCTGCAATGGGCCTCCTCAACCATCCTGCGGATGGTCCCCCTCCCCGTGCCGGGGAGGACCTATGACCTGCCCACGCCTGTTCGACCTGGCCGGCAAGGTCGCGATCGTCACCGGTTCCTCGCGCGGAATCGGCCTCGCCATTGCCGCCGCACTGGCCGAGCATGGCTGCAAGGTCGCCATCTCCAGCCGCAAGCAGGACGCCTGCGACGAGGTTGCGCATGCGATCAACGCGCAGCATGGCGATGAGCGGGCCATTGCGGTCGCGGCCAACATCTCGAGCAAGGACGACCTGCAGAACCTCGTCGACGAGACCCGCAAAGCTTTCGGAAAAGTCGACGTTTTGGTCTGCAATGCCGCCTCCAACCCCTATTACGGGCCGATGGCGGGCATCAGCGACGAGCAGTTCCGCAAGATCCTCGACAACAACGTGATCGCCAATCACTGGCTGATCTCGATGGTCGCTCCGGAAATGCTTGAT
>CBHCMH010000365.1:0-2840 GCA_965974445.1 uncultured Rhizorhapis sp. | reverse complement strand
CTATGTCGTGGGCGACGACCGGCGGGGACTGCTGGGCGCGGCTTCACCCCAATTTTGGGATGAAGCCGCACGGGTGTTGTTCGCTTAAAGTTCGCCCTCAAGCCATCCCTTGAGCTGGCTCTTGGGAGCCGCGCCGACCTTGGTCGCGGCGGGCTGGCCGTTCTTGAACAGGATCATCGTGGGAATGCCGCGCACGCCATATTTGGCGGGGGCGTCGGGATGATCGTCGATATTGAGCTTCGCAATCGTGACCTTTTCGCCCAGCTCGTCGGAGATTTCCTCCAAAGCCGGACCGATCATCTTGCAGGGACCGCACCATTCCGCCCAGAAATCCACCAGCACCGGCTTGTCTGACGCCAGAACGTCGGTGGCAAAGCTGCTGTCGGAAATTGCCTTGGTCGCCATATGATTTCTCCTTCGAATTGAACCGATATTTAGGGCGCGATCAGGCTCCGCTCAACCGCCGTCATGGAAATTCTTCCTGCTCGACCGTAAAGCCCGGCTTGTGCAATGCCAGAAGGTCGTCCGGCAAGGCGATCAATCGGGGGCCGCTGGTATAAAGCAGGGCGGCCTCCACCGTCCTTCCGGGGAAAATCACCTCCAGCGCGGCGGCATAGGCGGCCATCTGCCGCAAATGCGGGCGCGGCACATCGGCGGGGCCGTCCGGGACCAAGCGCCCGGTCTTGAAATCGACCACCTGCACATGGCTGTCGGACACGCACAACCGATCGACAGTGCCAGCGATGACGTCCTCCCCGACGATCGCCGCGATCGGCGCTTCGGCCAGTGCGTCCGTGGAAAACAATCTGCTGAAGGCCAGGTCGTCGATAATGGATAAGGCGCTGTCGATCAGTTCGGCGCGGATACGCTCATCCCGGACGCCTTGTGACCGGAGCAGCCAATGGTCGGCAGCGGCCCGGCGCTCTGCTGGCGGCACGTCCGGCAGGCGCTCATAAAGCGCATGCAGCCATTTGCCCCGTTCCGCCGCTGCGCGCATCGCGGCGCTGGGCGGCGGATTGGGCTGGCTGTCCTCTTCCTGCGCCGAAGGGGCGAGCGGACGCGGCGGACGCGCCTCTGCCGGAGCCGGCTGCCGCAGCCAGACCGGAAGCGGCACGTCCGGCGCCTGCTCGGCCGCGCCGTCCACCTCGGCTGCCCTCGACGGAAAATCGCCCCCACCTCGATAGACGCGCTGCCCGCCCCAGCGGGCAGACGCCTCCTCCTCCACCTCCAACCGGTCCATTGCCCGGCGCACCATCGCGTACCAGCTTTGCTCCGGCACCAGTCCTTGCGCGCGCGGCCCCAGCGAACCGCTGACGATCAGCTTCTCCTCAGCCCGCGTAAGCGCCACGTAAAGCAGCCGCCAATGCTCCTCCATCTCCGCCTGTTCGGCATCCAGGGAGGCCTTCTCGATCACCCCGAACTTCTCGCTCTTGCGCGGCGGCAGGACGGGCAGCTTTGCGTCCATCCCGTCCGGCGTCCAATGAAAGCCGCGCATATTGCCCATGGCTGCGGGATCCACCGTCGCATCGGCCAGAATGACCATCGGCGCCTGCAAACCTTTCGCGCCATGCACGGTCAGCACCCGCACGGAATCGCCCGAAGCGGCGGCATCGCGGACAATCTCCACGTCTCCCCGGTCAAACCAGTCGATAAAGGTCTGGAGTGAGGGATGCGCTTCGCCTTCGAACGCCAGCGCCGCGTTGAGCAGTTCCTCAATGGGATCGCGCGCCTCCGCCCCAAGGCGCGCAAGCAGCTTGCGACGGCCGTCCAGCGGGCCGGACAGGATGTTCTCCAGATAGCGATAGGGTGTCGTGAAATCGGCCTGACCCAGCAGGGCATAAAGCGGGGCGAGATCGTCATTCCGGCCTTCGCCGGAATGACGATGGTCCATCGTCCGCCGCAAATGCCCCCAGAGGCGCACGCCCTTTTCGCGCCTTGCCCTTTCCAGCAATTGCTCCTGCGACCAGCCGATGAGCGGCGACACGAGCAGATTGGCGAGGTTGAGGTCGTCCTCCGGCTGCAACGCAAACCGGACCGCCGCCAGCAGGTCGCGAACGGCCAGCGGCGCATTGAGGCGCAGGCGGTCTATGCCAGCAACCGGCACGCCTTCCTCGTAAAGCCGGGCGACGATCAGCCGGGCCAGATCGCTCCGCTTGCGGACAAGGATCATGACGTCGCCGGGGCGCAGGGCGCGACCCTTGCTTTCCAGCATCAGCCCGCCCTTCCACCACTCCCGGATCTGCGCCGCCAGCCGCGCGGCATGTTCGCGCACCGCGTCGGTCAGCCAATCCTCCTCGCCTTCGTCCTCGCTGTCCTGATCGGCGAGGCTTGTCGCGGACACAGGGTTCCAGAGAATGACTTCGCCCGGATGCGGCACCGCGCTTTGATGCGGCTCGGCCGCGTCGGTCAGGCCCAGCCGGTCGCCGCCCAGTTCCGCCACGACCGCATCCACAAGATCGAGGACCGGTGGCGTGGAGCGGAAGGACTCGACGAGGGACAGGCGATGGAAAACATGTTCGGCCTCCACCGAGCGCCGCGAAAAGAACAGTTCGGCAGCGCGGAAGGCCTCGGGGCTGGTGCCCTGAAATCCGAAGATCGCCTGCTTGAAGTCGCCGACCGTGAATATGGTGCGGAATATGCCGTCCTTGGCTCCCTCGCCTGAGAAAAAATCTGAAGCAAGCGCCGCAACTATCTGCCACTGCGCCACATTCGTGTCCTGCGCTTCATCGACCAGGATATGATCGGTGGTCTGATCGAGCTTGTAGCGGATCCAGTCCGCCATATGGTTTTCGTTGAGCAGGTCAACGGTCTTGCGGATCAGGTCGTCGAAATCGACCGCT
>CBHCMH010000364.1:0-2845 GCA_965974445.1 uncultured Rhizorhapis sp. | reverse complement strand
CATGGCCGGGGCCTTCGATCATCACCTGCACATCCTGTTCCCAGGCGCGCTTGGTGAGCTCGCCCAGCGTGTAGAGCTCGGCGAACTGCGCCTCGTCATTGGCGTCGGCGATGGAGCCGGGGCGCAGGCCGTCGCCCAGGCTGTAGGCGATGTCATAGGCCTTCATGATCTCCGTGATCTCGTCGAAATGATCATAGAGGAAGCTTTCCTTGTGGTGGGCGAGGCACCATTTCGCCATGATGGAACCGCCCCGGCTGACGATGCCGGTCACGCGCTTGGCGGCGAGGGGGACGTAGGGCAGGCGGACGCCCGCATGGATGGTGAAATAGTCGACGCCCTGCTCGGCCTGCTCGATCAGGGTGTCGCGGAAGATTTCCCAGGTCAGCTCCTCGGCAATGCCGCCGACCTTCTCCAGCGCCTGATAGATGGGGACGGTGCCGATCGGGACGGGCGAGTTGCGGATGATCCATTCGCGGGTGTCGTGGATGTTGCGGCCGGTCGACAGGTCCATGACGGTGTCCGCGCCCCAGCGGATAGACCAGACCATCTTATCGACCTCGGAGGCGACGTCGCTGGCGACGGCGGAGTTGCCGATATTGGCGTTGATCTTCACCAGGAAATTGCGGCCGATGGCCATCGGTTCGGTTTCGGGGTGGTTGATGTTGTTGGGGATGATCGCGCGGCCCCTTGCCACCTCATCGCGGACGAATTCGGGGGTGACATAGTCGGGGATGGACGCGCCCCAATCCTGCCCGTCGCGGATATATTCGGCAAGGCGCGCGCGGCCCAGATTCTCGCGCTCCGCCACATATTCCATTTCGGGCGTGATGATGCCGCGCCGGGCATAGTGCATCTGGCTGACGTTCATGCCGGCCTTCGCGCGCAGGGGGCGCTGGACGACATTGGGGAAGGGGGCGACGCCGGCGCTGCGATCGGGACCTTTGAGGCCATTATCCTCCGGCTTGATCGCGCGGCCGTCATAGGCCTCCACATCGCCGCGTTCCATGATCCAGTCGCGGCGGAGTTGCGGCAGGCCCGCCATGATGTCGATGCGGGCGTCGGGATCGCTGTAGGGGCCGGACGTGTCATAGACGCGGACAGGAGCCTCGCCGCCCTCCAGCTGAATTTCGCGCATGGCGACGCGGCGCTCACCCACATGGATCTTGCGGCTGCCGCGAATGGGGCCGGTGGTGACTTTCAGTTCGGTGCGGGCGGGAATGTCGGCCATTGCTCTATCTCCTTGGGCGGGGAGAGCGGCCTGCTCGCCAGTCCCCCGGACTGGCTGCGCTTCCGCTCCCTCCGCCAGTGTCAACTGGATCAGGTTCAGCGGGTCGCGGCCACGTCAGCCGCCTCTCAACCGTCTGTGGACGGTCCCCCGGGGATGGGCGCTACTCTAGGGGCAATGCGCGCCGGGGGGAAGGGTGAATCTATGTCCCGGCAATGGGGCGCGACATGAACCAGCGGGCAATGACCAGCCCCGCCGCGGCGAAGCCCAGAGCATCGCAGAGGAAGCTGTAGATGAAATAGGGCCAGGGCGCGTGGTTGAAGAGCGGCTGGCCGATATGGATATAGAGCGGGATCGCGACCGAAAAGGCGATGACCAGCTTTGCGCGGGCGGCGAAATCCGTCACGAACGGCGCAATTATGCTGAGCGCGAAGGCGATGATCCCGGCGGAGACAAGCGCGAGGATCAGGCCCGCGAGCAGCGCGCCGCTGTCCATCACTGGAAAGCCGTCCGTGTTGAAATGCACCATGGCGATGGGACCCTTGCCATAGAGGGTCGTGCCCGCCTGCGTGCCCGGCCAAGGGATGGGGTAGGTGCCCGTGCCGCTTTGCGTCAGGTTCGCGGCCCGCGCCTGCTGCAGCGCCGCGCTTTTCGTGTCGTCCAGCCCGGTAAAGGCAAGGCGGCTGAGCGGCGTGCCCCAGAAGATGAAACCGACCACATACATGGCAAAGCCGCCCACAAGGCCGCCGAGGATCGTCCGGATCATGGCTGTTCCCTCCAGTTTCGTTGTTGCGGGAGGGTGGGACGAATGCGGGGCGGGGTCAATGGGTTAAGGTTGGGGGGCTCCCCTCCCGCAAGCGGGTTGGGAATGGTGCCATTCCCAACCCGGTGTCACGCGCCCTTGGTCAGGCTCCGCACGAAACCGATCAGGCCGGTCTGGCGGCTGCGGCGGAGGCGTTCGGCGGCGAGGATGGTTTTTACCTGTTCGAAACAGGCCTCCAGATCGCGGTTGATGAGGACATAGTCATAGCCGTCCCAGTGGCCGATTTCGGCGGCCGCGCGCTCCATGCGGGCGGCGATCACTTCGTCGCTGTCGGTGGCGCGGGAGCGGAGGCGGCGTTCCAGTTCCTTCATCGAGGGCGGCAGGATGAAGACGCGGACGACATCGCCGCCCGCCTGCTGGAACAGCTGCTGCGCGCCCTGCCAGTCGATGTCGAAGAGGACATCCTGCCCGGTGGCGAGCGATTCTTCGACCGGACCGCGCGGGGTGCCGTAACGGTGGCCAAAGACATGCGCCCATTCCAGAAACGCGCCGTCATTGGCCATTTCGCGAAAGGCCTGCTCATTAACGAAATGATAATCGACGCCGTCAACCTCGCCCGGACGGATGGGCCGGGTGGTGGCGGAAACGGACATGGCGATATGATCGTCGGCGGCGAGCAGCTTGCGCGCTATCGTCGATTTCCCCGCGCCCGAGGGGGACGATAGAACGAGCAGCAGGCCGCGGCGGGCGGGGTGGTCGGTGATGGCCATGGCCGCTAGTGGCGCAATTGCGGGGGAGAGGTCAAGAGGGGCGTGGCTCGGCCTCCGCCTCTTCGGGCAGGGGCGCGGCCTCCATGG
>CBHCMH010000363.1:0-2848 GCA_965974445.1 uncultured Rhizorhapis sp. | reverse complement strand
ATCCTTGTAGAAGCGCTTCATAATCCGTCGTTCCCGCGGAGGCCGGAACCCATCGCCCGACCCATCCACCTGCCGCACGGCCGGGAGAGGGATCCCCGCCTGCGCGGGGATGACGATAAACCACGGAAAGACATCATCCTTCCGGCGGTGTCCGCCATGCCCGCGCCAGGATGCGGGGCACGATGATGGTCTGGAACATCCCCACGGTCGCGATGATCGCGCCCATGACCTTCGCCCTGTCGCCCGAAACGAAGGCGAACTTCTGCAGCATGATCAGGAAGCCGAACATGAGAATGAAAACGCCGGACAGGCGGAACAGGCCAATGGCGAAGAACCGCTGCCTGGCTGCGGCTTCGCGCGCCACTTGTTCATCGATATCAGTCATGCCCGCCTATATGGCGATAGAGCTCGTCGGCGTCCACCGCCACGCTCAGCGCCCCAGCCACGATCAGATCCTCGGGCGGATGATAGCCCCAGCCAACGCCCAGCGCCCGCGTCCGCGCATGGACCGCCATTTCCATGTCAAAGCTGGTATCGCCGATCATCGCCGTCGTTTCGGGCACTGCCCCGGCATCCGCCATCGCCTGCTCGATCATCGAGGGATGGGGCTTGGACGGGTGCCGGTCGGCGGTCTGAAGCGTCACGAACTTGCCGGTAAGGCCATGGTGGGTCAGGCACAGATTGAGGCCCCGGTCGGACTTTCCCGTCGCCACGCCCAGCAGCCAGCCCTCCTTGTCCAGCCGCTCGACCAGTTCGGCGATGCCGTCGAACAGCGGCTCATGGACAATGCCCTGCCCACGCATCGCCTGGAACATCAGCTTATACTGCTCGGCCACGTGCGCATGAAAATCCGCCTCAGCCTCTGGCAACAGCACGGCCATGGCTTCAGGCAGGCTGAGCCCCACGACCGCCAGAGTCCGGTGCCGCGCCGGCGGCGCAAGCTTCACCGCCTCGAACGCGCGGTCCATGGCGGTGCAGATATTATGCTGGCTATCGACCAGCGTGCCGTCGCAATCGAACAGGGCGAGGCGGTTGGTCATTTCTCGAACCGGCCCATCAAATCTGCCATGTCTTTCCGCCCCATAGCTTCCAATTGCCGCACAACGGCTGCACGTGCTGCGGCTGGCTTGTTTTGCCCCAACTTGGCCGTGCCTCGCATTGCCGTCACGCACATTTCGAAGCCGACGATGCCTTCCAGCATTCGATCGAACATGCCGTCAGTCATCTTGGCCCGCGACCAAGCCGGTTTGGGTTGCAACTGGCTTTCCTGTTCCATCGAAAGCGCATCAACCTGAGCGACCAGTTCGTCCCGCTCCATCCGCCGAATAGGTCCTTGCAGCTCGACAGCAAGGTAATTCCAGGTTGGCACCTGATCTGCCACCTCATACCAGTCCGGGCTTATGTAACGATCAGGTCCGTTGACGACCAACAGACCTTCAGCGCCCTCAAGATGCGGCGCAATGGCATTGCCGCGAGCGACATGAAAGCCGACCAGCTCGGCATCGAGCCAAATGAACGGCACATGGGCGATACGCGGTCCATCTGGCGTGGAGGAGAACAGCGTCCCAAATCCCGTCTTGCGAACGAACTCCCGCATGGCGGGTTCGTCCTTCCATCGAAAAGCGGAATTGGGGTGCATTATTTCGCCCCCCGCGTCCGCCGTTCGCCCCGCCGTTCCTTGCGCACCTGCTTGGCATGCTGCTTTGCATACTGTTTCAGCTGCTCGCGGGTCGGCTCGGGCTTGCCGTCATCCAGCGGCAAGTCGCCCAACGACAGGTCGAAACCCAGATCCTCCAGGCTTTCGGCGAAATGCTTCGGCATTTCCGCCTTCACGTCGATCTGTCCGCCATCGGGATGGTCGATGCGGATGCGCCGGGCGTGCAAATGCATCTTGCGGCTGATCGTGCCGGACAGGAAGGCGTCCTTGCCGCCATATTTGCCGTCGCCAACAATTGGATGCCCGATCGCCGCCATATGCACGCGCAGCTGGTGCGTGCGACCGGTAAAGGGTTGCAGTTCGACCCAGGCGGCGCGGTTCCCCGCCCGCTCAATGACGCGATAGCGGGTGCGCGCAGGCAGCCCCTCCGCCTCATCGACATGCATTTTCTCGCCGCCGGTTCCGGGCTGCTTGGCGATGGGCAGCTCGATCATGCCATCGTCGATGGATGGCACGCCGATCACCAGCGCCCAATAGACCTTGCGCGCCGTGCGGCTGGAGAAGCTCTTCGCCATCGCGGCGGCCGCGCGGGCGGTGCGCGCCAGCACCAGCGCGCCCGACGTGTCCTTGTCCAGCCGGTGAACGAGCTTCGGCCGCCCCTCGGCATCGAAAATCAGCGCGTCGAGCAGGCCATCAAGATGTTCGGTCGTCTTCGTCCCGCCTTGGGTCGCAAGGCCCGGCGGTTTATTGACGACAATCGCCTGGGTGTCACGATGGATCACCATGTCCTGCGCAAAAGCGATCTGATCTTCACTAAGATCGATCACCCGCATTTTCTTGACCGGCGCGGCGGCTGCGGCCTTCGCCTCTTCGGGCGGCACGCGAATGACCTGCCCCTCCGCGATCCGGTCGCCCGGCGTCGCGCGCGCGCCATCGACGCGCAACTGCCCCGTCCGCGCCCAGCGCGACACGATCCCGAAGCTGATGTCGGGCAGATGCCGCTTGAACCAGCGGTCGAGACGAATGCCGTCATCGTCGGACTGCACCCTGAACTGGCGCACATCCTGAACCACAGCGCCTTTGACCGGTGCGGCGACAGCTTTTTTGGGCGCGGGCTTGGGCGCGGCTTTTCGAGCGGCGGCAGCCTTGGGCGCGCTTCTTACCCGTGCGGTGTCCTTGGGCGGCCCCTTG
>CBHCMH010000362.1:0-2855 GCA_965974445.1 uncultured Rhizorhapis sp. | reverse complement strand
GGAAACCGCACGCCAGCACCCCTTCATCCTGGGCGGGACTGCGGCGGTCGTCATGGCTTTGCTGTTTCGCCGCCCATTAATGGCACTTTCAAGAAAGGCGCGCGTTCTGATCCAGGACGCCTGGCAAGCACGCAAGAAGTGAGGAGACGAGCCGTGAGCAATCTCATGGAAGACAATATCAAGCGCGCACGCGAAACGGCCGCCGCCGCTTCCGAACAGTTGCGGGAAGTGGGTTCGATCGCGCGGGAAAATGCGGTGGTCGCCTATGACGCATCGCGCGAGGCAGCCGAAGCCGTGAAGGAACGGAGCGCCAAAGCCATTCAGGAAAATCCTCTGGCCGTGGTGGCTGGCGGTCTGGCCCTGGGAATGCTGCTCGGCGCACTCCTGCCCAAAATCGCCAAACCCGGCCGCGCCACGTCCACGCTGGCTGCGGGCCTGCTGGCGGCGCGCGGGGCGGGCCTCGCAGCGTCGGGCGAACTGGCCAAGGCGGGTGGCAAGATCAGGAACAAGATCGGCGAGATCGACGCCGATGCCGCCAGGGCACGGCTCGGCGAACTGGCCCAAGTGGACCGGGCGAGGGAAAAGATCAGCGATTTGCTGGAGCGGGCGACAGAGGCCGTCAGCGTCGCGGGCAAGAACGCGGCCGAGAGTTTGCGGCGCAAGGATTAGTGAATTCTTATATGCTGACCAATGATTTTCCCGGTGCGGTCACTTGGCCGCTTCGGCAATCGCTGCTACCGGAAAGCCTCTCCTGGGTGAAAGGTTTTGTGCGTGAGCAAGATGCATCTCGTCATGGGCGGCCGAGTCAAGGACCCGATGACGCTGGAATTTGAGGATCTGGACAAGATTGAACTTGTCGGAGTGTTTCCGGACTATGCCAGCGCCGAAAAAGCGTGGCGCGCGGCAGCACAGCGCACGGTCGATGACGCTGAGATGAAATATGTGGTGGTGCACCTGCACCGGCTATTGGAGCCGGACGCCGGGCATTGAGGGGCCTGATACCCTATTCAATTCTTCGTCATTCCCGCGAAGGCGGGGATCCATCTCCTGACCCTTCCGCCTGATTTGACGTAGGGAGATGGATTCCCGCTTTCGCGGGAATGACGATTGCGCGAACAAATGGTGCGATCCTCACCGCCGCCCGAAGCGCGCGTAGATCAACGGCTTGGTCAGCAGCAACCCCGCGACGAAGCCCCCGATATGCGCGCCGATGGCAATGCGGCCGATGCCGCCCAGGCTCACGATGCCGACCATGATCTGGATGATCGTCCAGGCGGCGGCCAGCCATAGGATGCGCACGGCATTGGCCGAAAATGGGCCGATCGCCTTTACCTGCTGGCGGCTGTAGAGCAGGGCGTAGGTACCGATGATGGCGGAAATGGCGCCGCTCGCCCCGATCATCGGACTGTCGGAATCGGGCTGAAAGGCGAACTCGGTCGCTGCGGCGGCGTATGCGCCGACCAAGAACAGCAGCAACAGTAGCTTGCCGCCCAACACCTTTTCCACAAAGCGGCCGCAGAAAAGCAGCATGATCATATTGAGCGAAAGGTGCAAAATCCCTGCATGTAGAAAGGCGGCGGTCAGCGGGGTAAGCCAGACCGGAACGCCGCCCGGCACGTCCAGCCCCCCTGACGCACGCAAGGGGATGAAGCCGCCGAACACGGCGGAATAATCTATGCCCCAGAGGAAAAAGGACAGCAGGAACGCGGCGGTGATTGTGCCGCCCAGCCAGTTGGTTGTTTGTCCGTCAGGGATTTTCACGCAGAAGGCTCGCCCATTGCGAAGAAACAGATCCCGTTTGGGCTGAGCTTGTCGAAGCCCGTTTCCTTTTCAAGAAAGGAAGCCCTTCGACAAGCTCAGGGCAAACGGGTGGGGGACAACCAAACCAATCATCCGCAATCAAATAAACTCGATCTTCGACACCAGGTAAGTCCGGTCCCCTGACGGCACCGTCACTTCCACCTCGTCATCGACCTTCCGGCCGATAAGCGCGCGGCCCAGCGGACTATTATAGCTGATCCGGCCGGATTTGGCGTCGGCTTCGGCCTGGCCCACAATCTGGTAGGTGACCGATTTGTCGTCTTCGTCCAGCATCGTCACCGTCGCGCCAAAGACGATCTTGTCGCCGGAAAGCGTCTTGGGGTCGATGATCTGGGCGCGGGACAGCTTGTCTTCCAGGTCGCTGATCGTGGCTTCGACCTGGCCCTGCCGTTCCTTGGCGGCGTGATATTCCGCGTTTTCCGAAAGGTCGCCATGCGCGCGCGCTTCCTCGATCGCCTCGACGATCTTGGGGCGTTCCGCCTTCAATGCCCGAAGCTGTGCCGTCAGCTTTTCATAACCCTCGACGAGCATCGGCATTTTTTCAACGGTCGCCATATAAGCGTTCCTTCGTCAATAATTCCAAAGAGCGGCCCTACCCTGTCAGGCCGCCGCAGCATGACACAAAATGTCGGAGATCAAGCGTGCGAATGTTCATAATAGGATTGCAGCGCACGCACTTCAAGAGCGCGTCCGCGCAATGCCTCGATCGCCTCAACCGCCGCCACGCTTCCCGCCGCCGTCGTGAATGACGGGATTTTCATGGTAAGGGCGGAAGCGCGGATTGACTGGCTGTCTTTCAGCGACTGCCACCCTTCCGTGGTGTTGAAGATGAGGTCAATGCCGCCATCCTTGATCTTGTCCACGATATGCGGGCGGCCCTGGGCGACCTTGTTGACTTCCTCGACGGCAATCCCGGCTTCCGCCAGGAAACGGGCCGTTCCCCCCGTGGCGACGATGGTGAAGCCCAGTTCCGCGATCTTGCGCGCGGCAGGCAGGATGACCGGCTTGTCGCTGTCCTTCACCGAAATGAAGAC
>CBHCMH010000361.1:0-2870 GCA_965974445.1 uncultured Rhizorhapis sp. | reverse complement strand
CAACGGTGAGGACAATCTCGACGCCGGCAATGTCAATATGGTGACGTGCGGCGGTCAGGCGACAATACCGATGGTGGCCGCCGTCAGCCAGGTCGCGACCGTTCATTATGCGGAGATCGTGGCATCCGTTTCCTCGCGCTCGGCTGGGCCGGGCACCCGCGCCAATATTGACGAGTTCACCCGCACCACCGCAGGCGCCATTGAGAAGGTCGGCGGCGCGGCGCAGGGCAAGGCGATCATCATCCTCAATCCGGCCGAACCGCCGATGATCATGCGCGACACCGTCTTCACTCTGTCCGAGGGTGCAGATGAAGAGACGATCCGCGCCTCCGTCGAGGCGATGGTGAAGAAAGTGCAAGCCTACGTGCCGGGCTACCGGCTGAAGCAGGAAGTGCAGTTCGAACGCTTTGGCGACAACAACAGGCTGAAAATCCCCGGTCGGGGCGAATTCACCGGCATCAAGACGATGATCCTGCTGGAGGTGGAGGGAGCGGGTGATTATCTTCCCAGCTATTCGGGCAATCTCGACATCATGACCGCCGCCGCAAAGGCGACCGGCGAGCTGCTGGCGCAGCGCATTGCTGAAGGCAAAAAGGCGGCGGCCACCGGGTCGCTCGCCGAGACGGAGAATTAAGAGATGAGCGCGAAATTCAACGTCGAAGCGGGCGAGAAGCTCTACATCCAGGACGTCACCCTGCGCGATGGCATGCACGCGATCAGGCATATGTACGGCATCGATCATGTCAAGGCGATCGCCAAGGCGCTTGACGATGCCGGCGTGGACGCGATCGAGGTCGCCCATGGCGATGGCCTGAACGGCGCCAGCTTCAACTACGGCTTTGGCGCGCATACTGACTGGGAGTGGCTGGAGGCCGTCGCGTCGGTGCTGAACAGGTCCGTCCTCACCACGCTGATCCTGCCGGGCGTCGGCACGGTCGATGAACTGCGCCGCGCCTATGATATCGGCGTGCGATCGGTGCGGGTCGCCACCCATTGCACGGAGGCCGACGTCAGCAAGCAACATATCGGCATCGCGCGCGATCTGGGCATGGACGTCTCGGGCTTCCTGATGATGAGCCACATGATCGATCCGGAAAAGCTGGCGGCGCAGGCATTGCTGATGGAAAGCTATGGCGCCCAGTGCGTCTACGTCACCGACAGCGGCGGCGCGCTCGACATGGATGGCGTCAAGGCGCGGCTGGAGGCCTATGACCGGGTGTTGAAGCCTGAGACCCAGCGCGGCATGCACGCGCACCACAATCTCTCGCTGGGCGTCGCCAATTCGATCGTGGCGGCGCAATGCGGGGCGGTCCGCATCGACGCGTCGCTGACCGGCATGGGCGCCGGGGCGGGCAATGCTCCGCTGGAAGTGTTCGTCGCCGCGGCTGACCGCAAGGGCTGGAACCATGGCTGCGACGTCAACGCGCTGATGGACGCGGCGGAAGACCTGGTTCGTCCCTTGCAGGACCGGCCAGTGCGCGTCGATCGCGAAACGCTCGCCCTTGGCTATGCAGGGGTATATTCCAGCTTCCTGCGCCACGCGGAAAAGGCGGCCGAGACCTATGGCCTCGACACCCGCACGATCCTGGTCGAACTCGGCCGTCGCAAGATGGTGGGGGGACAGGAGGACATGATCGTCGATGTCGCTCTCGACATGCTGAAGGAAAAGGCCTGATCCAGAGCGGGGCGGGGCGGGGAGAGTCCCGCCCACCGGCACGACGAAGAAATCCCCGGGAGAGGAATAGTGGGTCTGGCGCAGGAGAGGAAGGAACTGGGAGCCCGTGAGGTTGTCCGTTTCCTGAAGGAGAGCGGATTCCGTCACATTTTCGGTCTTCCTGGAAGTTCGCTCGTATCGCTTTTGCAGGAACTGGCGGATTCTCCCGTCAAAGTGGTTCCGACGATCCACGAATCAGTGACGATCGCGGCGGCTGACGGCTATGCGCGGGTGACCGGGGCCGGGGCGGCCTATATCTACATGGTGCCCGGCACGGCCAATGCTCTTGCCAACCTGTACAATGCCTGGCGCGACGAAAGTCCCATTCTGGTGCTGGCGTCCCAGCAGGCGGCCTGGGCCCGCACGCGTGAAGGCACGATCGGTGAGGGGGATCTTGTTCCCCTGGTCGCACCCTTCTGCCGCCATGCCCGCGAACTCGCGCCAGGCATGCCGGTCTATCATCATCTGGCGGCGGCCAGCCGTGCGGCAAGAGGCGTGCCGGCAGGGCCGGCATTCGTCTCCCTGCCGGAAGATGTGCTGGAGGCTGATGGGCCCGTCGTCCCCGTTCCCCGGACGACCCGCGTATCATCCGGGGCGCCTGACATAAGCGAGTTGGCGCAGCGCCTTGCAAGGGCTCGCCGGCCCCTGATCGTCGCGGGCGGCCAGGTGCGGCGCCATGGCGGTGCGGATGCGCTGGCCGCGCTCGCCGAGCGCCATCACATCGCGGTCGCTGCGGAGCCGGGCTTCAATGACAGGCTCGCCCTGTCGCCCGGCCATCCGAATTTCCTGGGAGGAATGACCGGACTCTACGGCAGCGTTGCAGAGGCGCGGGCGGATTTCGTGCTGGTGATCGGTGGCCGTTTCATCGCCGAGGGGCATCCGCGACCCGACCCCTATTTCCCGGAGGCGGGGTTTGTCGCCCACGTCAATGCTGATCCCGCGAAGCTCGAAGAGACGCGGGTCGCCAACTGGTCCTGCGCGTGCGACCCGTCCGCCTTGCTGGCGGCTCTGCTGCAGGCAGCGCCCGATCCGGATGATGAGATGATCCGGCAGAGGCGCGCCTTCATCGACGAGGCCAAGTCGGCCACATTGCCGCTGGGCAATCCCTTTGCCGAGACATTGGCATCCTATGGGACGGCGCTCGGCGCGCTTCATG
>CBHCMH010000360.1:0-2876 GCA_965974445.1 uncultured Rhizorhapis sp. | reverse complement strand
TCCGTCGGGCGCGAAGATTTCGACCGCGTCGAACCCACAGGCCGCGTCCAGGAACCGGTCCAGCACACCGAGCTGATCCATGGCGCGCAGGACGTTGGACTGCTGAATGATGCCAACGCCATAGACCGACCATTCGGGATCACGTTCTATCACCAACACCTGGTGACCGGCGCGGCGCATGGCGATCGCGGCGGAAAGTCCGCCAATCCCTCCCCCTACGATCAATATATTCAATTTGGTCATTTCCGCACCATTTTGTCTGTCGCCTTTTATCTAGCCCGGAATGGTGCATGCTCAAAAATTATTCTTTTTATGCTTATTGATCCATTTCATGAATAGTCGTTGACGACTTCCATAAGGGCACCGATAAGCCAGCGCACACCAGCGTCATCAGTCCGGGCGCGATGATATTGCGCCATCTCCCGCATTCGCGGCATGTCGAAGGGCAACGGCGCGTAAACGATCGGGTAATGGCGGGAGGCCCTTACCGCGAGCCGCCGATGCATGACAGCCATCCGCCCTGTCCCGACCAGCAATTCCGGAATGAGGGTAAAGGAAGAGACGCGAACTTCGACGGGCCGCTCTATCCCGCGTGAGCGCATGAAGGATTCCGCGAAGGATGCACGGTTAACGCGGCCGATCTCGACGGCGACATGCCCGGCGCGCTGAAACGCGTCCATGTCGATGTCCTCAGCGAACAGTGGATTTTCGCGCCAGCCCGCCACGACATGCTCTTCCTCGAACAACAGCTCGGCGGGATGATCGCCGCTGATATAGGCTTCCGGCGTCAACAGCAGGTCGGTCTCGCCGCGATCGAGTTCCACCGTGGCGCTGTCGCTGAGTGGCACGAGCTCGATTTTCAGATTCGGCGCCAGCGATTCCATCCTGGGCAGCAGGGGCGCGATCAGCACGCTGGACAGAAAATCCGAAACGCAGAGCCGGAACGTCCTGTTGCTCGTGGTCGGGTCGAAATAGGGCGAGATGCCGATGAGGGAGTCCACATCGCTGAGCACACCGGCAATCGCCGGGCGCAACCGCATCGCATAGGGGGTCGGCAACATGCGCTTGCCGTGCGGCACCAATAGCGGATCGCCGAAAAATGTCCTCAGACGGGAAAGGGCGGCGCTGATCGCCGGTTGACTGAGATTGAGCTGCTCAGCCGCCCGCGTCACGCTCTGGGCCTCCAACAACGTGTCGAGACAGACAAGAAGGTTCAGATCCAGGCCCTTGTATCGCATCGACGCATCACCAAACCATAAACATAATTGCTACATATAAATAAAAACAAATCATTTCCATTATGAACAGTCAGCTGCGAAAATCGGGCGATACCTACAAGAACATCTCCGGGGAGAGAGTGAATGCTGTCCAGAAACTTGTTCCGCGCATCGGTCGCGCTGGCCGCGCTCGCGCTTGCAACGCCCGTCCTGGCGCAGGAGGGAAGCGAAGCCCAGGCCGATCCGTCGGCCGCCGACACGGGGCTTACCGACATCATCGTCACGGCACAGCGCCGCGAGGAGAATCTTCAGCGCGCCGCCCTTCCCGTCAGCGCCGTGACCGGCGATGTGCTTGTCTCACAGAGCATCACCCGGGCCGACGATCTGACCCGGCTGGTGCCGGCGCTGCAAGTGGCGCCGGCTTCGTCCTTTACCCAGATCTACCTTCGGGGCATCGGCACCTTCGGGGCGAACGCCTTTGCCGAACAGGGCGTCGCTTTCAATCTGGACGGCGTCTATCTGTCGCGGCCAGCGGCTCCCGCCGCGCTCTTCTTCGACCTGGAGCGTATGGAGGTGCTGAAAGGGCCGCAGGGCACGCTCTATGGCCGCAATGCATCCGGCGGCGCCGTCAACCTCATCACCGCCAAGCCGAAGCTGGGAGAAGTCTCCGACCTCGCTGACTGGCGCATCGCCATTGGCGCGCATTTATGATATCGACTGTTCGGGCCGTCCGCTGATCAACGCGCCCAAATGGGTGGTGAATGCGGGCTATGAGCATAGCTTCGACCTTGGCGGCAGCGGCCGCATCATCGCGGGCATCGACACCCGCATCAAAAGCTCCCGATATCTGTCGCTGGATTATCTGGCGCTGGGCCAACAGGACAGCTACATGATGTCCAACGCGCGTCTCACCTATGAGACTGCTTCGCGCAAGCTGGCGGTGACCGGGTTCGTGAACAATATCGAAAACGAGCTGGTGTTCGCGAACTCCGTACAGAGCCCCGCCAAGCCGGGCGTGATCTATAACCAGATCGCCTCCCCAGGATGTTCCAGGCGCAATCGCGGAAATCCGACGCGCCCGGCGCGAGCTGGGGCTGAACGGCATCATCATCAATTCCCACACGCGGGGCGAATATCTGGACGATCGCAAATATTGGCCATTGTTCGAAGCGGCGGCCGAAACCGGCACGCCCGTCTATATCCACCCGCGCGCGCCCAATCCGACGATGGCGCCCCTGTTTCGCGATTATAATCTGTGGGGCGCGATCTACGGATATGGCGCGGACACGGGGCTCCATGTGATCCGCCTGATCTCCAGCGGCCTGTTCGACGCATATCCCGATCTCAAGGTCGTGATCGGACATATGGGCGAGGGATTGCCTTACTGGTTCTACCGCATCGACCACATGCACCGGAACATGGTAACGCTCGCCAAGCCGCCGCTTCGGCCAGTACTCAAGAAAATGCCGAGCGAATATTTCAGGTCCAATATTTCGATCACCACCAGCGGCGTGAACTGGCACCAGGCTCTGGCGTTCGCGGAAGATGTCGTCGGCGCGGACAACATCATGTTCGCGATCGACTACCCTTATGAGCGAACGGAAACGGCGGTTTCGTTCATCCGCTCCGCTCCCCTTCCTCCCGACAAGCTGGAGCGGA
>CBHCMH010000359.1:0-2877 GCA_965974445.1 uncultured Rhizorhapis sp. | reverse complement strand
CCTGCAGGAAGCGTTCGGAGGTTTCCTCCTTTTGCCTCTCGGTCTGACTCATTGGCCGCAGCAGTCCCGCAATGGGTTCGCCTTCATCCAGAAAGCGCCTTAAAAAGCGGCTGGGCGCGGCCTTCGTGATGGCCTGTGCCAGCGCACGCTGGGCCGCAAGACGCTCGCCCGACATGAGGAGCAGTTCGGCGAAAAGCACGTCCCATTCGACGGCCGCATGTACCGCCTGGGCAGCCGACACGAACGACCGCCATTGCCGCGCAAGGGCCAGAGCGTCCCCGAACTGATCGTCCGCAGCCAGTAGGCGGCAGGTCGTGAGCGCCACGCTCCCATCCAGCGTCGTATAACGGAACTGGCCGCGCGAAAGATTGGCGGCGCGATGGTTGCGCAGGCCCCGCCGGCGCGCGAAACGGGCGGCATCGTCGGGTCGGCCAAGCCGCAACAATATGCGCAGATATTCCACATTGGCGCCAATCCGAAGCCGGTCGAGTTCATGCCGCGCCCCGAATTCCGCCGCCTCTTCGAGCGTCTGCAGGGCAGCTTCGGTTTCGCCCTTCAACATCTGCAGCCGTGACTGTGTGGTCCAGCCAAGCAGCAACTGATCGACAAAGCCTGCCGATGTGGCCAATTCCATATAATGATTGAGAAGGGTTTCAGCCTTGTCGATCTCATTCATTTCATAGTGTAGAAAGGCAAGAGCCGGGGCCACTACCGCACCCAGCGGATCATCCCTGCCGGCGATACGCTGCGCTATTTCGAGCGCGGATTGCAGCTGGGTTTGGGCCTGCGCGGTACGGCCCATCAATATATATGACGGGCCAGATACTCCGGCGATAAAGACTTCGCCATGGGGGCTGCCGGTTCTCTTGACCTGCTGATGCGCGGCGGTGTCGAGCCAGTCGATCTTCGCCAGCTTATATTGCTCTCTCTGCGCATATTGCAGTGAATTATAGAAGCTGCCCATCAAGTAGGGATTACTGTCGATCTGATCGTTCTGACTGATCGCTTGCGAGCAGCGCGTCTCCAGTTCCTCAATTTCGAAAGCGGCATGTGCGATCTGGGTTTCCCGATGGTCGACTAGCGTTTTCAACTGGTTGAGAACTGTCGGATCGGCCGCCGATTGTTCCATTTCCTGAAGACGCGCGCGGGCCACGGCGACAAGGCTTCTGGCTTCGGCGATGCGCCATTGCGCGATAAGACGCCACGCAACGATCAGCATCAGCCGCGGATAGAGTCCCAATATATGCGGCGGCAATTGTTCTGCCATGGCCTGTACCGTGGGTTGCAAGCCCGCGGCGAACATCGATTCGCAATGTCTGTCCAGGTTCTCTGCGGCGAAAAGGGGGTCCTGTCCCTTCAATGCGCAATCGAACGCTTCGACATGCAGCCCGGCCCCGGTCAGCCATTCAGCCGCCCGGCGATACAGCAAAGGAGCCGCGCCAGGCATCTGGTCCTGCAACTGGCGGCGCAGGAAACCGGCGAAAAGATGATGATATCTATACCAGCCCCGAGTTTGATCAAGCGGCTGCAGGAACAAACCGGCGGCCTCGCACCGGTCGATCATGTCGCGGCTTCCCTCTATTTGCAGCACCGCGTCGGCCATGGCCGGACAAAAGCGATCAAGCACAGATGTCCGCATGAGGAAATCCTGCAGATCGTCGGGCTGACGGGAGAACACGTCCTCGACGAAAAAATCGGCGATCTGACGGCGTTCCC
Source organism: uncultured Rhizorhapis sp. (assembly GCA_965974445.1). GTDB lineage: Bacteria > Pseudomonadota > Alphaproteobacteria > Sphingomonadales > Sphingomonadaceae > Rhizorhapis. Next base: position 1,161 of record CBHCMH010000359.1, on the reverse strand, counting down.
CGCTGAAGCTTTCCAGAATTCGCCGGTTTTCCGGTTCGAGTTCCAGCGCCATGCTGAACAGCTTGAGGCCCACGATCCAGCCTTCGGATCGCTCCTGCAAAAGCCGCACCTCTTCAGCATCGAGTTGGTCAAAACCCTTGCTGGCCAGGAATGATCGGGTTTCCGTTTCCAGGAAGCGAAGGTCGTCGGTACGCAGTTCCAGAATGTCGTGGTGGGCACGCAAACGCCCCAAAGCGAGTCCGGCATCTTCGCGCGTCGAAACGACGAGCCTGATTTCCGGCGGAGCGTCGGAGATGAGCATTTCAAGGCCGGCCAGCGCCTCCGAATCCCTGAGGCGCTGCACGTCGTCAAGGAAGATAAAGCAGGGCACATCGCTGTCGATGAAGCGATCGCACAGCTCCTGAATGATGGCTTGCCAGCCATAATATCCGGACACGCCGTCGGAAACGTCGGTGCCGCTTCTTTCCGGCCACTGGCTTTCCTCCAATGCAAGGGCGAGGTGCCGGGCGAAGGAAAGCGCATCCCGGTCCCGCGCATCGAGGCTCAGCCAGGCAATGACAGCACCCTGTTCGCCGCATTGCTGCGCCCATTGCTGGAGCAGACTGGTCTTGCCATAGCCGGCGGGCGCCTGAACAAAGATCAATCTTGCCGCGGCCGGTTCTTGCAGCAGGGAAAGCAATCGCGGCCGCTCGACCAGCGCTTGACGGGGCAACCGCATTCTGGCGCGACTATAGTGCGAAACCGTCGCGGCATTGGGTGTGACCGTCATCCTCTCCACTCCGTCCTAAGCACCCAATCCCGCATCTTTGCGCTGGTATCGAGCGGCTCGCGCGCCTGATTTGCGCTGTCCCCCAAAATATACCCAGCGATCATATCTGCTCCTATCTCCAGGGATAGGTCACTACACTGATCAATGCCCTACCGTCAGATTCAAGAGGTTTGGCTGCTGGAAGCAGCAGCCGGACTTTATCACCATAAAGGGCAAATGATGAAGACTGGTGCGACAAAGGGGCTAAACAGTGACAGACTGCGACATCTGAAAGAGGTGATCGCGACTGATATTGCCGAGGGGCGCTATCTCGGAGCCACCGTCATCGTGGCGCGTCATGGTGAAATAGGTCTTCATGAGGCCATCGGTACGCGGAGGGGCAACGATCCCCG
>CBHCMH010000358.1:0-2879 GCA_965974445.1 uncultured Rhizorhapis sp. | reverse complement strand
GGCCAGGGCCTCGTTTCCTGCGCGCAATGCCAATCGTGCACCCAGCAATGTTCCCAGCACCAACGGAGATGCCAGCACGCGACCGAACAGGCGAACCGCAAGCGCCTCTTCCACTGTGGCAAGGCCGGCTCCTCCGTTCTCCTCCGGCAGGCCGATGGCCAGCCAGCCCTGGCCTGTCAGTTCCGCCCAACCATCGGTTGCTGCAAGCGGGTCCTGGTCGTGCTTGACCAGTCGCCCTACCGGATGGACTTCGTCGAGGTATCGGGACAAGCTATCGACAATTTCCCGCTGTTCGGCGGTAGGAAGCAGATCAACCATCGATCTTTCCTTCCGCCTCCGCCCGGCCTGCTGCGGCGACCTTCTTGATCCCGGCGGCAATGCCTGCCGAGTTCGTCTGCCGGAACTCGTCCGTGACATGGCCCAGTTGGTGGAGATCAAAATGCGAAGACAGGGCGGATTTCAGACCCTGAACCTCCATTGCGCGATTCAACGATTTCTTGATGAGCTTCATCGCGAACGGTGGCATTTTGGCAACGTGCTGCGCCATGGCCATGGCTGCCTCTTCCAGTTCGGGACGGCTGACGACCTTGTTCACCATGCCGATATCGTAGGCCCGGCGCGCACTCATACGGCTTCCCGTGAACAGCAACTCCTTCGCTTGCCGCAGCCCCATAACCCACGGATGAATCAGAACCTCCGTTCCCACGGCGCCAAAGGCGTGGCTGACCGGATCGCTGAAGAAGGCGTCTTCCGAGGCGACCACCAAATCGCACATGTTCGCCAGCATGAACCCTCCGGCTACGCAAGCGCCCTGCACCTGTGAAATGGTGGCCTTGGGAAAGTCCCAGATGCGCATGCAATATTCGAAATATCGCCGTTCCTCGTACTGCCATCGCCCCTCGACGGAAATGTCGCCCCGTTCGGCCTGGGCCTGTTTCAGATCGTGCCCGGCCGAGAAATGTTCTCCCTTGCCCGCGAGCACTACGACGCGGGTGTCCGGGTCCTGCTCGACGTCGTCCAGAGCGGCATCAAGCTGGTCCAGCATTTCCCGGCTCTGGGCGTTCCGCGCGTCGCTGCGGTCCAGCCAGATGCGGCGGACCGGACCGACCTGTTCGACGGAAACCTGTTGATTACTCATACCGTACTCCTTTCAAAAGCTGCTCGAAGGCACCGACTCCGCTGCGATGACGCCCGCCCAGCGCGTTTCGGGAATGCCCTGCACACCCAGGCCATCGATTACCATCATGCGGCCCGCCTCGGGGTGGTCAGATTTCACCAGTCGTCCGGAATCCGATACGGTCGTGACGAACAGGCGATCCATGTTCGCGCCTCCGAAGGCTGGGCATGAAGGGAAGGGCGCCGGTAGTGGGATTTGACGCAGCAATGCGCCTTCGGGACTGAAACAGGCTATGGCCTGCGCGAAAACCAGCGCCACCCACATGTTGCCATCGCGATCGACAGTGGCCCCGTCGGGGTCCGATCCATATGGCCGGCAGTCGATCGTCCCGATCCGTTCGCCCAGCCGGGTACTCGACGGATCGTACCGGTGGACGCGGATCTCGCGGTCATGAGTGTCGGCGAAATACATGATTTCCCCTGAAGGCGAGAAACATGTCGCATTCTGCATGTGGATGCCATCGACGAGGCGACTCGTGCTCCCGTCATGGTTCAGCCGGAATGTGCCGCAGAACTTGGCACCCCGGTCAATCTTCTGAATCTGACCGGAAACAAACTGGCCAGACCGGTCCATCTTCCCGTCATTGAAACGAGCGCCGCCATCCATGGGATCAACATAGGCGATCTGGCGCTCGGTACCGTCGAAACCGACATGGTAGAAACCATCGGTCATGGAGACGATGAACCCGTCCTTGGCAAGGCCGATGGCGCCGATGGCCTTGGAGCAGCGAATGGGGGGCAAGGCCCGGCCTTCCGCGTCCGCCCCAAGGATCAGGCCTTCCTCGGCAAACACGCTCAGACCGTCGATCCACCACAGGGTTCCGCTGTCCGGATCCCACAAGGGGCTTTCCCCCAGTTTGGTCCGCATCTCTCCAAAAAAACTTATGCTCTCTGTCATGCTGATCTTCCTGCTAATTCGCCAGCAACCTTCAGCGGCTTGCTTTCACCGAACAGGGTACGATACCGTTCGCGCAGCAACGCTTTCTGAACCTTGCCCATGGTATTTTTGGCAAGCTCCGGCACGAACACGACCCGCCGGGGTTGTTTGAAACGAGCGAGATGGCCGTCCAGCAGTTCCAGCAAGGCGCTTTCATCCCGAAAGGCGGGATCCCTCGGCACCACCACGGCAACGACCCCCTCTCCCAGATCGGCATGGGGCACGCCGATCACAGCGACCTCGCGAACCTGATCGAGTTCGGCGATAACGGCTTCCACTTCGGCCGGATAGACGTTGAAGCCCCCGGCGATGATGAGGTCCTTCTGGCGCCCGCAGATTGAAACGTAGCCGCCCGGATCGATGAAGCCGAGGTCGCCTGTGATGAAGTATCCATCGCGGAATTCGGTTGCCGTCCTTTCCGGCAGCTTCCAGTATCCCTGGAACACGTTCGGACCGCGGACCTCGATCATCCCGATCTCGCCGCGAGTGAGTTCGCGACCGCTCTCAGGATCGGTGATCCTGATGGACACTCCGGGTAGGGGTGGTCCCACCGTACCTGCGATCCGTTCCCCGTCATAGGGGTTGGAGGTATTCATGTTGGTTTCGGTCATTCCATAGCGTTCGAGAATTGCATGCCCGCTGCGGGCAGCAAATTCGCGATGGATGTCGGCTGGCAAAGGGGCCGAACCTGAAATAAACAGTCGGCAATGCCCAACGAGGTCCCGGCCCCGCCGGTGGCCCGGGGCTGCGGGGACACCGCGGCGAT
>CBHCMH010000357.1:0-2881 GCA_965974445.1 uncultured Rhizorhapis sp. | reverse complement strand
CGCAAGCTTCTCCTCGCTGGTGCCCGACAGCGCCAGGGTAGCGCCCTGCCCTGCCAGCGCCTTTGCAATTGCCGAGCCGATACCGCCAGTGGAACCGGTGACGAGTGCGGTCATTCCCGTAAGATCGAACATTCTTTTCTCCCTAAATTGGTTCGCGCAGAGGCGCAGAGGACGCAGAGTCTCCCACGCTATTTGTCTGCTTTTGATTCACGCGGAGACGCGAAGACGCGGAGGGGGCGTGGCCGTTGACAACACGCTTGAGCCCCTCCTTCAACGTCGCACCTCCGAAATTGATCAGCAGCCCGACGGGCTGCTCCGTCAGTCTGAGATAGGTGAGCAATTGCTTGGCATGCACCGCAGTCAATCGTTCGACCGATTTGATTTCGACCAACAGCCGGTCTTCAACGAGGATGTCTATCCTGAAGGCCGAAGGGAAATGAAGACCGGCATAATCGATGTCTATCGGCCGCTGCCGTTCGACCCGATACCCCCGCCGGGCGAGCATTCCCGCCAAAACCATTTCGTAAACGCTCTCGAGGAGGCCGGGACCAAGGTCTCGATGCAGCTTCAATGCCGCGTCGATCACATCCCCGCTGATCTCCTCTATATCTCTCAAATTCTTCTCCGCGTCTCCGCGTCTCCGCGTGATTAACTCAAAGCCCGGCCACCAAAGCCTCGATGTCGTCCATCGAAACCACGCTCACATTCCTCGCGTCCGGCGCGATGCGTTTGACCATTGCGCCCAGCACCTTGCCGCCGATCTCGACGAACTCCCCGACGCCCGCCTGCTCCATCGCCGCGACGGATTCGCGCCAGCGGACCATGCCCGTTACCTGTTCCACCAACCGCGCGCGGATGTCGTTCGGGTCCGCGATCGGCGCGGCGAGGACATTGGCGTAGACAGGGACCAGCGGAGCGCGCAGGTCCGCCCCCGCCAAGGCCTCCGCCATCGCATCGGCGGCGGGCTGCATCAGCGGGCAGTGGAAGGGCGCGGAGACGGGCAGCAGCACGGCGCGCTTGGCCCCCATTTCCTTGGCCAGCGGCACGGCGCGCTCGACGGCGGTCCGATGCCCGGAAATCACCACCTGCGAAGGGTCATTGTCGTTGGCGACCGTGCAGACCTCGCCCTGCGCCGCCGCATCGGCAATCGCCTGCGCCTTTTCCAGGTCCGCGCCAAGCAGCGCCGCCATCGCGCCTTCACCTACCGGCACGGCCGCCTGCATCGCTTGTCCGCGCAGCTTCAGCAGGCGGGCCGTGGTCGCCAAATCCAGCGCCTCGGCCGCGCAAAGCGCCGTATATTCGCCCAGGCTATGCCCGGCCACGAAATCGGCCTTGTCTGCGAGGCGAATGCCGCCTTCCTTTTCCAGCACCCGCAGCGTTGCAATGGCGTTGGCCATGATCGCGGGCTGGGCGTTTTCGGTCAGCGTCAGGTCGCTTTCGGGTCCCTCGCACATGATGCGGAACAGATGCTGCCCCAGTGCGTCATCCACTTCCTGAAACACTTCGCGCGCAACCGCACTCGCGTCGGCAAGCGCCTTGCCCATGCCGACCGACTGGCTGCCCTGCCCCGGAAAGATAAAAGCTCTCATTGCGATGCTGCTCCCTGGCTGCCCATGCTATTACACTTTGCGACAGTAAATTCATTGTGGTGAAAGGTGATTTTGGGCAGGAACTAGATAGCCAATGGCCGTGGCGCAAGCGCGACGTGCCGAAAATTCGTTGAACCTGCCCCGGAGCATTCCCCTACGTGCCAAGACCCATGATCCTGACGCTCGGACTAGCGCTGATGGCGGGGGGCTGCGCCGCCGGCCCCGACTATCGGAAGCCGGGTAGCGCCGCACTGGGCGTGCCCGGCCAATATTATGGGACGCAGGGGCAGGCGGTCACGGAGGAACAGCTGGCCGACTGGTGGACCCAGCTCGATGATCCGACGCTCAACACGCTGATCGACCAGGCCATTGCCGCCAATCTGGACATCGCACAGGCCAAGGCCCGCCTGCGTCAGGCGCGGGCAGCCTGGGCCGGATCTCGCGCAGCCTATTTTCCATCCGTTACCGGCTCGGCGGGTGCGGGCCGGAATTTCGACAGCGATGCAAAGGACAACAGCCGTTTCACCCTTGGCGCTGACGCCGCTTGGGAAATCGACCTGTTCGGTGGCATCGGCCGCTCGGTCGAAGCAGCGCGGGCCGGTGCGGAAGCCAGCTATTACGACCTCGCCAGCGTCCGCACCGCAATCATCGCGGAACTGGCCACCAATTATATTCAGGCCCGGCTGGCGCAGGAGCGGTTGGGGATCGCGCGCAACACGCTGGATATCCAGACCGAAAATCTCGACATCGCCGGATGGCGCGTTCAGGCCGGACTGGTGTCCTCGCTGGATGAGGAAAGCGCCCGCGCGCAACGCGCGCAGACGGCCGCCACCATTCCGGCGCTGGAAAGCAATTATCGCGGCTCGTTGAACCGCATTGCCGTTCTCATCGGGCAGGCGCCGGGGCAATCCACCAAGGTGCTGGAACAGGGCGGCCCCATTCCGGCAGCCCCTGCCACGCTCGTAACCGGCATTCCCGGCGACACGCTGCGTCAGCGCCCCGACGTGCGCAGCGCCGAACGCTCGCTTGCAGCCGAAACCGCGCGGATCGGCGTGGCCCAGGCGCAATTGCTGCCCTCGCTTCAGATCAGCGGCGATGTCGGCACCAGCGCCCTGTCGCTCGGCAAGCTCACCGATGTCATTACCGGCGGCCTGTTCGCCAGCATCGCCCAGGTGATTTTCGACGGCGGCCGGCACGCCTCCGACGTGCGCGCTCAACGCGCGGCGGCCGAAGGCGCCTTCGCGGGATACCAGCAAACGGTGCTGACCGCGCTGGAAGATGTCGAGAATGCG
>CBHCMH010000356.1:0-2898 GCA_965974445.1 uncultured Rhizorhapis sp. | reverse complement strand
GATGTTGCCGTCCAGCAACTCGGGCAGATCGATACCGATCGAGCGGGCAGCCTCGTCGTAGAGATTCAGTTGCGGAAGCGAGAGCATGAGGATGTCGATGCCCAGATCCTGCCAGACCTGGACGTGGGTCACCGCTTCATCGAGCGTGAAGGGAACGCCGACCGGAATCTCCAGGATCCCTGCGTCGCGCATCGACCGGCCGCCGTTGACGTTGGTGGGGTAGAGGTTCTGAGGGAAGCTCAGCGAATAGTGCATTCCGGGGCGATAGCCGGCTCTCCAATAGATCGTCCGGTCGATTTCGCGCATGCGTTCGATGTCGTTTATCGTGTAGAAATTGTACCAGGGCTTGCCTGTCGTCCCTGACGAGCGGGCGATCCGCACCGCATCGTGGAGTTGCACCCACCGGTGATTTCCGAAGGGGGGAAGCTGCGCCTCGTTCAAACGCAGGTCGCTCTTGCGCACCATCGGAATGGCGTCGAGGCCGGGAAACTCGCCTAGCCGAAAGCCGGCCTTGAAATAGAGGTCTCGGTAGAAAGGGAGCTGCCAGGCCCGCTCCCATTCCCGCTCCAGGGCGGCGCGTCGGCGGGTCTCCCGCGTGCTACTGTCCAGGCCTTCCAGTTCGGGATCGAACAGGGCCCGGCCGGTGTCGGAAAGATAGCCAGGGTGAACCGCCTCCAGATTCTGCGCTCCGATCATGTGCTCCCCCAAACGGACTAATCTTGCTGTTGCGCGGGCATGTATGGTCCCGATTAGCGGGATTATTCTCTTACCTGGCCGCAGTGTCGCGGGTGATCTTGCTGTTTTCCGGCGAAGCAGCGGAAATCGGTCGTCGCCACGTCGGGGAGGGTATGAAAGGGAGTTCGATGGTATCCTTCAGGATCCGTGAATTCATATCGACGCAGCCTGAGAGCATTCTCGAGGACCCCGACCGCAGCGTCGTTGCCGCGTGCCATCTGACAGCGCCGCGTGGTACAGGGATGAACTACAGCAAGGCGATGCCGACGGACGCGCACGTGGTCAGCGTCCATCTCCAGGGAAGTCCCCATCACATGTTCACGGCGGGCGGCAACGTACTGCACGATGAGCCGGTAACTGCCGGGACCGTAAGTTGCATGCCGAGCGGAGAAGAGATCCAGTCGATCGTGTCGGATGGCTTTGACGTGCTCGCCGTTTTTATCCCGTGCTGGTTCCTGGACAATATTGCACGGCGTTGTCTGTCCGGCTTGGGGCAGGAGACCAGCCCCCGGTTCGCGGCGAGCATCGGCCACGACAAGATGATCTACCATCTGGCCTGCGCCATGCTGGATTGCCTCCACATGCCCGTGCAGCCTATGCGCGTGGTCCAGTTCAATGCCCTGAGCGAGGCCTTCGCCAGCAGGGTCGTACTTGGGCAACTTGCCGCACAGGGAGATCTGCCGAAGGTCAGGGGAGGAATATCGTCTGCCGATCTCCTGCGGATCAGGCGCTACATCGACCAGCATCTCGACGAGCCGATCTCGGTGGGAAGGCTGGCCAACATGGCGGGCCTCAGCCGGTTCCACTTCGCGAGGGCGTTCAAGATTTCGACCGGCGAAGCGCCGTACCGCTTTATCCAGCAGCAGCGCCTTCGCCGGGCGCACGATCTTTTGCGCGGCACGAATATCCCGATAACGGACATTGCGGCCGCCGTTGGGTACGATGACCCCGGCCATTTCGCGAAAGTCTTCCGCCGATCCTACGGCACCAGCCCACGCTTGCGGCGGAGAGAAGCGTGAGCCGAGCGCCCGCAGCATGCTCCCGCACATCCCGGAACTGACCCCGTGAGGCAGCTACTTCAATGGCGCTGCCGTGCAGAAGAGGTGATGTTTTTGCTTAAATCGCCGGAATTCAGCAAGAATGCCCAAGTTTAGCCGAGCACCATCTCCTATCGTGTCGCTGGCATAGCTGATATTGAAGGCATGCCGCGCCATCTGAGCCAGATTAGAACTCGAGAACTCAGATGGACCAGGGGAGGATATATCACATGACAAAGCATCTGCTGCTTTTGAGCGCGTCGCTTGCGTGCCTCGGATTTACCGAAGCAAGCTACGCCCAGGCCGAGCCGTCTGGCGCTGCCAGCTCCAACGTGTTGGGCCAGGAAATAATCGTCACCGCGCGGCGTCGCGAGGAACGGCTGCAGACCGTGCCGGTCGCGATCACCGCATTCAGCGGCGAGGCGCTCAAGGAGCGCTCGGTCACCACCTTCGTCGACCTGCAGGCGTCGACGCCGTCGCTGGCGTTCCAGGGTGCGGCCGGCCGTCGCGACACGCCGTCGATGAGCCTTCGCGGCCAGCGCACGTCCGACACCCAGATCGTCGCCGACGCTTCGGTCGCGGTCTACATGGACGAAGTCGTGCTGACGCCGAACCAGGGCATCAACCTCGGCCTGTTCGACCTGCAGAACGTCCAGGTGTTGAAGGGGCCCCAGGGCACCCTGTTCGGCCGCAACAGCACGGGCGGCGCGGTGCTGTTCACCACCGCCAAGCCGACCGATGAGCTCGGCGCCGGGATCACCGCGCACTACGGCAACTACGACGAAGTGCAGGTCCAGGGCTACATCAACATTCCGCTATCCGACACGCTGCGGGTGCGCGTTGCGGGCAACTACCTCAAGAACGACGGTTACAGTATCGTCGTAGGCGGGACGGAAGCGGGCCACCGGCTGGACTCGGCGGACCAGCAGTCGATTCGCGCGATCGTCGCCTGGGAGCCCTTCATGGGCGTCAAGAACACCACGACCTTCGAATATGACCACAGCGATGGCGGCGGGGCGGCTTTCGTGCTGACTGCGGTGAGCCCGGCGACGACGATCCGTTTCTTCCCGGGGATGCTCACAGCGCTCGCTCGGCAGCAGGCGCGCAGCGTGCGTGAAGTCGAAGC
>CBHCMH010000355.1:0-2902 GCA_965974445.1 uncultured Rhizorhapis sp. | reverse complement strand
TGGAACGGCATTGCCGGCTCCGGCAAGCGGGCGCTCGTGCCGGGCTTCAACGTCGGCGGCAAGACCGGAACGGCCGACAAGGTCGTCAACGGCCGCTACGTCAATGACCAGAACTTCAACGCCTTCCTGGCCGCCTTTCCGATCAACGACCCGAAATACGTCGTTAACCCAACGAGCAATTACCGCCAATCCGACCGCGTAAAGCTCAGCTTCTCCTGCCCGCAACCAATCGCCGCCAGATATTCCCGCTTCATCTCCCGTCCCTTCGACCAGCGATGGCTCATCGCCGCTGGAGGCACGCCGAGGGGCAGGAAATGCGTGCGGTCGAACATCCGCACCTTGTACCTGTCGCACAAGGGTTTGAGCGTCCGGTGTTTCACAAAATCCAGATCCATCAGGATCGGGCGGCTAAGCGCCCCGCCCTCTACTCGGATGATATCCTGAATGAACACCCCGCCGCGCGTATCCACCAGCACAATGTCCGCGTCCGCGCTCTTTGCCATCTGATAGGCGCGGGCATAGGGCCGCACGAAATCATGCGCCTTGAACGTCAGGAACGCGCCCGACAGGAGAGCGAACGCCACCGACAGCCAGACAGGCTTCAGCGAAAGCCGCCCCTCCGGCCCCGACAAACGCAGCCAGCCAAATCCGGCGAGCAGGCAGAACGGCCCCATCAGCCCGTGCAAATAGCGATAGCCCCAGCCATGGCCCTGATACACCAGAAACGCCAGCCCCGTTCCGCAGCAGATGGCCAGCGGCAGGACGATGCTCGCATCCTTGGACAGGAGGCTCCGTCCCCGCAACTGCAGCGCCCCCATCGCCGCCAGCGGCAAGAGCAGGATGTTGTTCCAGGCCATGAACCGCGCCAGGTTGAGGAGCGGCAGCATGTCCTTGCCAAGCCGATGGCTGATAAGGTGCTGGATACGGAACGCCAGATCGATGCGCTTGCCCCCCGCCAGCGGAGCGGTCGCGCTGTAGATGTCCGCCAGAAGGGCCGGATAGAGCTTTCCCCACAGCACGGCGATCCCGGCATAGGCAACGACATAATAAGCCGTCAGCCCCCAACGCCTGCGCACCAGCAGCCAGAAGATAAAGCCTGCCGCGAACAGCGGATGAAAATGCAACTGGTGCAGCCCGACGGCCAGCGCCGCCACCAGCACCGCGCCCAAATGCCCCTTCCAGTCGTCCCGCAGGAACAGCGCCAGCCAGAGCAGATTGAGCCCGAAATGCGCCGACATCGCATAGGCGGTCATGCCCGTGACCAGCAACTGCGTCGATGAAAAGCCGAGCAGCAGCGTCACCATCACCGCGTCCGGCCGACCGGGGAACAGCCTCAGCGCAATCCGCCACAGGCAAAGATAGCCCAGCCCCAGAAACAGCGGACTGGTCAGCGCCGGGTCCGCCACATAGGACACCAACGCCCTAAAGCCCGCATGCACCGGCAGGTAATTGGAAATCCAGGCAATGGTCCCGCTATAGGTGCTCATGAAAATGGGGTTGATGCCCCGCACATAGTCGCTCCACTCGGGTGGAACCGGCATCCCCAGCCTGCCCTCGCGCAAATAGAAGGTCGCGAATTCCCCCATCTGCTCGTCACGGGACAGCGAATAGCCGTCAAAGACGAGATAGAAACCGGCCCATGCGATAAGCGCGGCAAGCAGGATGAACCCGCTGACCACCGCCGGCCAGGGCAGCCGCTGCGGCGGCGCGGTCCCGTCGAACTTGCGCCAGGCCAGAAACAGCAGGAACGCTACCGCCGGGATCAGGACATACCGGTCCTGCTGCACCATGAAGATATGCGGCAGCGAATAATAGTTGCTCAGAGCAAAGTGGAACAGCCAGACCAGCCCCAGCCAGACCGCGACGAACAGCGCCGATAAGAGATAAAACCGACGGATGTTAGTCATTCTGTGCGCTCATCGCGGGCTGAGCATCAGGGATATGCCCTTTTCCGAGCGCAGTGTCAGGCGGCTCACCGGCTGCGGCTTTGGCCCATCGGGATAGCTCAGCCGGAACGCCTGCACGATCGACCCCAGCACCAGCATCGCTTCCTGATTGGCAAAGCCAGCGCCAATGCACATGCGCGGCCCCTTGCCGAAGGGGAGATAGGCATTGCGGCAGGCATCGCCCTGCTCGGGATCCGCAAACCGGCCGGGATCAAAGGCGTGCGGACAAGGAAAATTCTCCTTGTTGCGCTGAATGAGCCAAGGCGAAATCGCAACCATCGCGCCGGGGCGCATCTTCTTCCCCCGCATTTCCGTCGGACGCGTCACTGCCCGCAGGAAGAAACTGACGGGCGGGTAAAGCCGCAGCGTCTCGCGGAAAATGTTGCGCAGGGTGACCGCGCCCTTCAGCGTTTCAAAGCTGATCGGTTCGGCTCCGATTTCCTCGATAACGGCATCCTGCAAATGCGGGCATTCGGCCAGTAGATACAACGCCCAGCTCAATGCGCTCGCCGATGTCTCATGCCCGGCCAGAAACACCGTCGAAACCTGATTGATGATCTGCTGGAAGTCGAAGGCCGCCCCGGTTTCCGGGTGCCGCGCCACCAGCAACGCGCGCAGGATGTCCGGCGGCCCCTCATCGCCCCCCTCGTGATAGGCGTCATAACGGGCGCGAACGGCCGGTTCGAAGACCGCATGAATGTGCCGCGCCGCACGAATTGCCCTGGTCTTGAAGCCGAACATCGGCAGCCCGTAGAGGCGCAGGATCGCGCCCGGCTGAATATGGCGCTGAAAATTATGGAAGGCCTTATAGATCCGGTCCGCCTCCTCTGCATTCAGTTCCAGCGAGAACAGCGTGCGGAAGATGATGTCCGCCGTAACATGGGTCGTCAGCGGCTCGATGGGCACCGGCCGCGACAGATCGGATTGCCGCATCCCGCCGACCAGATCGTCGACCG
>CBHCMH010000354.1:0-2906 GCA_965974445.1 uncultured Rhizorhapis sp. | reverse complement strand
GTCAGGCAGGGGTATCTTCTTCCTGAAGATGCGGCGCGGCTGGAGCCTGTGGCCAAACCGCAAGATTTCGGTGATGGCTATCAATGAAATGGCTGACGTGCCATGACGTCACCCAAAGCGCATCCTTCCATTCCTGGCTGAACAATGCACCATCAAATGCCGGGACTAAACATCTAATCTGTAAAGCGCTTCCCTGCGAACGCGGTTTCTTTTCCAGCGATGGGCATTGCCCTTGCCGCGTCACTTGGACGTTTCATCTCCCACTCAGCGGGGGGGCAGATCATAACTACCCCGATGCTACCGCAGCACATCCGCCCCAAGCAACAGCAACAGCTTGACATCCATCGCCATGCCCTCCGCGCGCTGGGCGGCGATGTAATTGGCCACCGTTTCCAGCGGCACCCGGTGGACGACGATGTCTTCTCCGTCCGTCCCGCCGCCGGGGCCGGTCTTTATGAGGCTGGTCGCCTTGAACAGCGTGAAGCTTTCCGACACCATCCCCGGCGAACTGTAGAAACGGCCGAGATATTCCATGGCCCCGGCGCGGTAGCCGGTCTCCTCTTCCAATTCCCGCGCGGCGGCCTCCGTCGGATCTTCGCCCACGTCATGGTCGCCGATCAGACCGGCGGGCAGCTCAAGGCAGCGCGCCTTCAACGGCACCCGATATTGCTCGACCAGCAGGATGTGACGGCCATCCGCAGCCTCTTCGATCGCCAGGATGACGGCGGCCGTGATCCCCCGGCTGCGGGAGACATATTCCCATGTCCCCTCCCGCTTGACGGTGATGAAGCGGCCTTCCCACATAGTCTCAACGGGTGTGGTCATCATGTCCTCTGGGAAAAGCAATTACAACTCGATCAGCCGGTCGGGCAGTTCATTGGGGTTGCTGTCGCTCTTGGGAAAATGCTCAGCCAGCACCGCGCCGACCTGCCGGACCGCCTCCGCCATGCCCTTGCCGGGTCGGCCCTCGCGAACATGGTCGATGAGGGCGACCATCGCTTCCCCCCAGACTTCGGGCCCCACGCGTGAGGCAATGGCTTCGTCGGCGACGATTTCGGCCCGGTGCTCATCGAGCGAGAGATAGATGAGGATGCCCGTACGCCCCATGGTCCGCCGTTCCGCGCCGACCTTGAAATAGGCGATGGCCTTGCGCCGCACCCGGCGGGCCTTGGTCCGCTTGGGCGTCACCGCCATCCGCAGCGGCCGGATTGCGAGCAGATAGCGCGCGGCAAGGAAAACAGCGATCATCAGGCCCAGCAACAACGTCAGTGTCAGCCCGGCAGGCAGGTCCCGCTCCCATCCGCCGCCAAGCAGCCAGTGCACACGGTCCATGAACCAGGCAGGAAACATGGCGACCACAGAGAGGCTGAGAAAGCTCGCCGCAACGGCCCAGTGCAGCCCCGCATCATGATAGCTGTCGGACTGATCGGCGACGATGGTGACGATTTCCCCGTCGGTCATCCGCTCCGCCTGCGTCACGGCGGCCGTGACCTCCGCATGTTCCTCCGGGGTCAGCCGGTTCACCTTGTGCATCACCATCCCCCCGATGCGCCCCCGCCGCCAAAGCTGCCGCCGCCGCCGGAAAAGCCGCCGCCGCCCCAGCTTGAGCCGCCACTGCTACCGCTGCCCCAGCCGCCGCCGAGGCCGGGACCCCAGATCACGACCGGGCCTCGCCCCCGCCGGTATTTCCGTCCGCCAAAGGCGCTGCCAAGCATGATTGGCAGAACCAGGAACAGAAGGATGAACAGCCAGAAGATCAGCATGAAACTGTTGCCGGACGATTGCCTTTCCTCGGCCTGCTGCTCGGCGGCCACGGCGCGCGCGCGGGCCTCGTCAGGTGGGAGGGCGAGCAGATTGCCGATCTCGTCAATGCCTGCGGCAATCCCGCCGGGATAATCATTCGCCTTGAACCGGGGCAGGATCGCGCGCTGGATGATGATGCTGGACATGGCATCGGTCAAAATGCCCTCCAGCCCATAGCCGACTTCGATCCGCACCTTGCGCTCATTGGGCGCGACGATCAGCAGCGCGCCATCATTCTGCTCCTTCTGACCGATCCCCCAGGTGCGGCCGAGCTGATAGCCGTAATCGGCAATGTCATAGCCCTGAAGATCGGGCAGCGTGGCGATCACCACCTGCCGCCCGCTCTCATCCTCGATCGCCTGCAGCTTTGCGGTCAGCGCCTGTTCCTGCGCGGGATCGAGCAGGTTCGCGTTATCGACCACGCGCCCGGTCAGCTTGGGGAAGCTCTGCGCATGCGCCGTTGCGGACAGGCAAAGCAGCGCGAAAAAGAGAAAGAGGCGGTAGAGCGTCATTGATGTGCGCATCAGCCCCCGAAGTCCACTTTCGGCGCTTCTTCCGCGCCGGCCGTCGTCGCTTCGAACGGGGTCATCGGCTGCGCGCCGTGGACCAGCTTTGCGCCGATCATCTCGGGGAAGGTCCGGATGCGGGTGTTATAGTCGCGCACGGCCTCATTATAGTCGCGCCGGGCAACCGCGATGCGGTTCTCCGTGCCTTCAAGCTGGCTCTGCAGCGCCAGGAAATTCTCATTGGACTTGAGGTCCGGATAGGCCTCTACGGACACCAGTAACCGGCCGAGCGACTGGCCCAGCTCATTCTGCGCCGCCTGGAACGCGGCCATCTTCTGCGGGTCCTGCAAATCATTGGCGCTGACCTGCACCGACGTCGCCTTGGCGCGGGCCTCCGTCACTTTCGTCAACGTATCCTGCTCCTGCTTCGCATAGCCCTTCACCACCGCGACCAGATTGGGGACGAGGTCGGCCCGCCGCTGATACTGGTTCTGCACGTCCGCCCATTTGGCCTTCACGGATTCTTCGGCCGCCGGAACGCTGTTGATGCCGCAGCCGGACAGGGAAATCACCGCGACAGGCGCAAGCAGTACGTAG
>CBHCMH010000353.1:0-2909 GCA_965974445.1 uncultured Rhizorhapis sp. | reverse complement strand
GTCTCGCGCCTGATGAAAACGCTCCGTGTCGAAGGGCCGGTGGCGCTCGAGCCGCATATCGAAGATCCCAAGGCATCGGCCATCTTCGCCGAATACCCCCGGCTGGTCGCCGACCAGACGCTGATCCACCTCATCTGCGACACGCTGCGCCTCGTCGTGGTGTCCTCAGGGACGCTCGATCCGCATGCGGTCGAGGATGTCATGGACAACAGCCTGAAGACCCAGCACCACGAAGCCATTCGTCCGGCCGACAACCTTCAGGGTCTTGCCGACGCCCTGCCCGCGCTCGGCATCGTCGCGGCGGTTTTGGGCGTGGTCAAGACCATGGGTTCGATCGACAAGCCGCCGGAGATATTGGGCGCGATGATCGGATCGGCGCTGGTCGGAACCTTTCTGGGCGTTTTGCTGGCCTATGGCCTGGTCAATCCTTTCGCCAACCGCTGCCGGTCGGTAATCGAAACCGATGGAGCGATATATCATGTGGTGAAGCAGATCATCATCGCCTCGCTGCACGGCCATCCCCAGCCGCTGGTGATCGAGGCCGCGCGCTCCAGCCTTTCCCACGCCAACCAGCCGGCCTTCGCCGAAGTGTTCGACGGCATGCGGGGCAAATAAGCCATGGCCCAGTCGCCCAAGAAACGGGGGTCGAACGAACCTGAACCCCGGCCGATCATCGTCAAGAAGATCATTGTCGATGGCCATGGCGGCCATCATGGCGGCGCATGGAAAGTCGCCTATGCCGACTTCGTGACGGCGATGATGGCGTTTTTCCTGCTGATGTGGCTGCTCGGCGCCACGACCGAGCGGCAGAGGAAGGCGCTGGCCGACTATTTCACGCCGACGCTCGTCGAAATGAAGCTGGAAAGCGCGGGTTCGAACGGCCTGTTCGGTGGCGACAGTCTGGTCGCCAAGGACAGTTATCCGACCACGGGCGGCAAGGGCAACCGCTCCATCACCATCCCGCGCGACGCGACGGGGGTGAATGATGAGGGCGGCCAGAGCATGAAGAGCCGCGATCGGGTGAAATTCGCGGAAATGAAAAAGGCGCTGGAAAAGCGGATGGAGATGAATCAGGCGATGAAGCGCCTGCGCCGCAACATCCGCTTTACCGAAACACGAGAGGGGCTGCGCATCGACCTGGTCGATGAGGCGGATTTTTCGATGTTCGCGCTCGCCACCGACACGCTGTTACCGCAAGCGCGCGAACTGGTGGCTGAAGTCGCCAAGGTCATCGAGACCATGCCCAACGACGTTATCGTCCGCGGCCACACTGACGCGTTGCCCTATGCTGGCGGGCGGACCATGAACAATTGGATGCTCTCGACGGCGCGGGCGGAAGCGACGCGGCGGGCGCTGCATGACAATGGCGTTCCGCTTACCCGTTTCGCGCGTATCGAGGGGGTCGCCGACCGGGAACCCTTTGCGCCGGACAATCTCTATGATCCGCGCAACCGCCGCATGTCCATAACGCTTGCCTGGAGCACCAGCGAGCCGGCACGCAAAGCGCCCGGGTCTGTCATGCTCCGTGAAAAGGAGATCAAGGGCGAAAAGCCTAACCCCCGAAAGCGCAAGCCGTTACCCCAGCCGAATGATGTCAATCTGGGCGGCGCGGCGCTCCCCAAGGGCGTCGAACTGAAATCGATCGACTGAGCGGAGCACTGCAGGACCGATCCAAAAATCGCGCCCGCCCACTTCGCCCCTTCCACCCGGCTGCATCCGCCACTATCACACAGGCATGACGCGCATGCGGGGCAGTGATGAAGAGCCGGCGGGCCTGAGCCGCCGCAATGTGCTGATCGGCGGTGGCGCGGGCGTCGGGCTGCTGGTCGCCTGGGCATTGTGGCCGCGCAGCCATGCGCCTAATCTGAACGCGGCCGAGGGCGAGCATGTCATGGGCGCCTTCCTGAAGATCGGCGCGGACGGGCAAATCGTCACCATCGTCCCGCAGGCGGAACTGGGCCAGGGCGTCTATACGGTCCTGCCCCAGATATTGGCGGATGAGTTGGGCGCGGACTGGCGCACCATCGCCGTACAGCCCGCGCCCATCAACCCGCTTTACGCCAACACGCTGCTGGCCGGCCAATGGCTGGGCCACGACATGCCGACCCTGATCGGCAAAGCCGGAGAGTGGGCAACGCGGCAATATGCCATACGCAACGCCGTCATGCTGACGGGCGGATCGACCTCGGTCCGGATGTTTGCCGGTAGCTATCGCGAAGCGGGCGCGGCGGCGCGGATTCTGCTTTGCAAGGCCGCGGCAGCACGCTGGGACGTGGATTGGGAAGCCTGCGAGACCAAGGACGGCTTTGTCATACTGGGCGACCAGAAACTGCGGTTCGGCGAATTGGCGGCGGAGGCAGCGGAATATGACGTGCCTGACATGCTGCCCTTGCGCGCAAAGACCGACGAGGACCTTGTCGGCCGCAGTCTGCCGCGCCTTGATGTACCGGCGAAGATAGACGGCACAGCCAATTATGCCGCCGACATCCGCCTGCCCGACATGGTGTTCGCATCGATCCGCCAAGGCCCGGTCGGCGATGCGACGCTGAAATCAGTAAGCGAGGCCGAAGCGAAGAAGGTGCCGGGCTTCCTGAAGATCATCCGGCAGGAACGCTGGGTCGCGGTTACCGGCACCAACTGGTGGGCGGCAAACAAGGCGCTCGATCTGCTCGACCCGGTCTTTTCGGTTCAGGGGACGCTGATCGACACTGGCCTGATCGATCAGACGCTGGAGGCCGCGCTGGACAATGGCGAGGGCGAGCGCTTAGTGCATCAGGGCGATCTGGAGGCGGTCTTTGCCGGGGCGCAGATTGTCGCCAGCGAATATCAGGTCGCCCCTGCCCTTCACCTTGCCATGGAGCCGATGGCCGTGACAGCGCGTGTTGTCGATGGACAGGACGAGGTCTGGA
>CBHCMH010000352.1:0-2916 GCA_965974445.1 uncultured Rhizorhapis sp. | reverse complement strand
GATCCAGTACGCGATCGACGGCGCGGTGGCGCAGGTCAAGCGCGCCTATGAGATTGCTGGCGGCAAGGGCGCGATCAACATCAACGTCTTGTGGGAGATGGGCGGTGCGCAGCGGGTGCTGCACGGCGTCCTGGAGCGAACCAAGGGCATGGTGACCGGCGTCACCTGCGGCGCGGGCATGCCTTACAAGCTCAGCGAAATCGCCTCCTCCTACGGCGTCAACTACCTGCCGATCATCTCGTCCGGCCGTGCCTTCAGCGCGCTTTGGAAAAGGGCCTATTCCAAGGCTGCCGAATGGCTCGCCGCGGTGGTCTATGAGGACCCGTGGCTGGCGGGCGGACACAATGGCCTGTCCAACGCCGAGGACCCGCGCCAGCCACAGGACCCCTATCCGCGCGTCAAGGCATTGCGCGAGACGATGCGCGACGGCGGGATTGCCGACAGCGTCCCGATCGTCATGGCCGGCGGGGTATGGCGACTGGACGAATGGAACGACTGGATCGACAATCCCGAGCTTGGGCAGATCATGTTCCAGTTCGGCACCCGCCCGCTGCTGACCCAGGAAAGCCCGATCCCGCCGGCATGGAAGGCGCGGCTGATGACGCTGGAGGAGGGCGACGTCCTGCTCCACCGGTTCTCGCCGACCGGCTTTTATTCGTCGGCGGTCCGCAATCCGTTCCTGCGTCACCTGGAAGCGCGCAGCGACCGGCAGATTGCCTTTACGAAGGAACCCATCGGGGACCACCATTTCGAGCTCGATGTCGGCATCGGCAACAAGAAGAATTATTGGGTGACCAAGGGCGACCTGCAGCACGCCCGCGAATGGTTCGGCGCCGGCTTCACCAACGCGATGAAGTCGCCGGACGACACGCTGGTGTTCGTGACGCCCGAGGAAGAGAAGCAGATCCGTGCCGACCAGGCCGCCTGCATGGGCTGCCTGTCTCAGTGCAGCTTTTCCAGCTGGGCCGACAATGAGAAGAATTCGACCGGCCGCCTCGCCGATCCGCGCAGCTTCTGCATCCAGAAGACGCTGCAGGACATCGCGCATGGCGGCCCGGTTGAGGAGAACCTCATGTTCGCCGGCCATTCGGCCTTCCGCTTCAAGAGCGACCCTTTCTATTCGAACGGGTTCGTCCCGACCGTGAAGCAGCTCGTCGACCGCATCCTGACGGGGGCCTGATGCTCAAGCGGGGGTTGGCGGTCGCCGCGTTGCTGGCGCTCGCAACAGCGGCCGACGCGCAGGACAGGAAACCGCCCTACTGGGCTTCGATCGCATCGGGCGAAGCGATGATGCGCACCGGTCCCGGGCGCAACTATCCTGGCACCTGGCTGTACAAGCGCCGCGACCTGCCGATCCGGGTGATCCAGGTCTATCCCAACTGGCGCAAGATCGAGGACCCGGACGGCGAGCAGGGCTGGATGCTGGTGACGCTGCTGAGCGACCGGCGCACCGGGATCGTCAAGCCTGGCGAGCCGCGCAACATCCACGCCAAGGCCGACCCCAATTCGCCGGTCCGCTACCGCGCCGAGCATGGCGTGGTCGGACGGCTCGAGAAATGCGACGGCACCTGGTGCCGCATCAAGATCGGCAAGCGCGAGGGATGGATCGCCCAGGGTGATGTGTGGGGCGTGAGCGACGGGGAATCATTCGATGATTGACGGCAGAATGGGGATGAAGCTGTTCGCGGCCACCGCAATCTTGCTAGGAACGGCAACCATGGCACAGAACTCCCCACCGATCGAACGCATTGGCGAGCCGATGCTGAACGGGCAGCGGCTGCCCTTCTCCAGCGCGGTCAGGGCGGGCGATACCGTCTATCTGTCGGGCGCGCTCGGGATTGGGCCCGACGGCAAGCTGGCCAGCGGCATGGAAGCGCAGGCGCGGCTGGCGATGGACAATCTGGGCGCGGCTCTGAAGTCGGCCGGCATCGGCTGGGGCGATGTCGCCAAATGCACCGTGATGCTCGACGACATGGCCGACTGGCCGGCGTTCAACAAAGTCTATGTGACCTATTTCCCGGACGGCAAATATCCCGCCCGCAGCGCGTTCGGCGCGGACGGGTTGGCGCTGGGGGCGCTGCTCGAGGTCGAGTGCATCGCTTACGCAGGGAAGTGACCGGGCAGCGCTGCGAACGCGCCGACCCTACGGCGTGATCTTCAAGGTTGAACCGGCTCGGGTACGGCCATGAAGTCGATGCGCTTGATGGTGAGCTTCTCACCCTTGTCGTTGGTCGCTTCCCAGGATTGCCCGATCTCGGTCGGCGTGGTTGTCCAGCAGGTCTCGCCTTCCTGGTCCATTGCGCTGTCGAAGCAGGCCCTGTCGCCCTTCATCACCATCTTGCCATGGTCGACATGTTCCGCGCCCGACCAGACGACGTAATTTCCATTGGCGTCGATCGTCTCCGTAACCAGCTTGCCTTCGCTGGTGAACTCCAAGGTGGTCTGGTTGAGCTGGAAAGCCGCCGAGGTCACCGCGTTGGCATCCATCGCCATGTTCGAGTCCGCGGCGTTCGTGTCGTTGGTCGTTTCGGCCGGCCTGGCGCACGCAACGAGTGCCAGGACGGCAAGTGAGCACATCAATATCCGCATTGATCCTCTCCGCGTCATCCCGACGCGGGCCTGCGTAGCACAAAGCGTCTAGTTGAGCAGCAGTGCAACCAACGAAAGGAGACCGATGAGCGTCAGTGGCGGCCAGCCGACATGCTGCCCCTTGCTGCCGATCGCGTTCCAGATTCCGCTGGCGGTGAAGACAGCGCCCGTCATTGCGAGGCCGATCGACCGCGCCTGATCGGGCGCCCAGGCCCAGGCGAACAGGATCGCGGCGACGATCAGGCCGATGAAGCTGGTCAGGTGCCAGGCGAAGGGCACGATGAAGCGCGCCAGCGGGCGCTGCATCACGCCGTGGCCTTCTTCGAG
>CBHCMH010000351.1:0-2931 GCA_965974445.1 uncultured Rhizorhapis sp. | reverse complement strand
AGATCCGGCTGCGCAGGGCCTGGAGCGACACTTTGGCGGTGGGATCGTCCAACTGGCGGGCCTGCATCATCACCATGCCATCGATGATCTGCAGATTATTCTTCACCCGGTGATAAACTTCGCGCAGAAGCAGGTCGCGCTGGTTGAGGGCCGCGGTGCGTTCCTCCACCATGATTTCAAGGTCGGCCTTGGCGACGCGCAGTTCCGCCAGCGTGTCGATCAGCCGGTCGTTGGCCGCGCTGAGGTCCGCCGTCCGCTCCTCCACACGCCTTTCCAGTTCCGCATTGGCGAGCCGCACCCTCTCTTCGCTGTTCCGCAACAGCCGGGCGGTATATTCCTGATCATCGACCCTTCGCGACAATTCGGCGTTGAGGCGTCCCAGTTGCGCGGGGGACGGCAGCGCGACCAGCTTTGGTACAAGCGGCCACAGCAGCACCGCCGTGCCGACCGACAACAACGCCGTCACCAGCTTCACCAGCCCCTCCACCCCATAGGCCGGCACCCACAAGGTAACGATGTGCATGAAGTGGGTCATGCCGCAGGCAAGGATGAAACCCACGAACAAATAGAAAACCCAACGATATTCCAAGTCCTTCCGCTGCCGCACGAACCAGAAAAGCGCCAGCGGTATGGAGAAATAGGCGAGCCCGATCACCGCATCCGACAGCGCGTGCATCCAGATGAGACCGGGCGTCCAGAGCAGGCAAAAGCCGTGCGGCGTCAGTCCCGATGGATTGAAAAGCCAGTTCCAGAGCGGCATGCGCCCTCCCCCTTCCGCACAAGACAAGAATGGCCGGCCTGACCGTCTCGCGGGTTCTCGGCCGGCAAGCCCATCCGATTTGCTGCGTCCCATGCCAGACCGGATGAAGGGAGGGTGACACGCTCCGCCGCCGAAGGTCAAGCTGGTGGTCCGCCGTTGGAGCAAACTGCCACGACTTCGGTCATTCCGGAGGTTTCTGGCCCCGGCAAAAAAATTTTGTGCATCGCAATTTTTTTCGGAACCAATGCACCGCGCCCTCGTTTGGCACTTCGGATAGTAAATCTTTTGCCCCCCGCTCTTGCTATCCAACAATATGGACCCGGAACGCTTTCTCCCCCCCCCGACGGCGTTCCGGGTCCAAAATGTGTCCGGGGTTTTCAACATTATTCATTAGACTGAAAGGCGGCGCGGCCTATAATCCGCGGCTATTGATCAATCGGGACAAGAATGATGAAAAAATCCATCACCGCCACCGCCCTTGTTGCCCTGATGCTCCTCGCCGCCTGCAACACCGTAAAGGGCGTGGGGCGCGACATCGAATCCGTTGGACAGGCTGGCTCGGAAGCGATCAACTAGGGCCCTAACCCCGCATCTGCAGCGCCGCGACCATGTCGCGGTCTTCGGGCGGGATCAGCCCTTCCAGCACGCGCCAGAAGCCGGTAACGGAGCCCTGACCCGCCTGGGCATAGGCCGCCGAAACTTTCGCGCGCAGATCACGGAACAGCGCCGCTTCCAGCCTTGCCCCCTCGGGCGTCAGGCGCAACAGTTTCTGCCGCCGGTCGCGCGTTCCCGCCCTGGCTTCGATATAGCCGCGTTCGATAAGGTCGTTCAGCACCCGCCCCAGGGACTGTTTGGTAATCGCCAGCAGCTTCAGCAGCTCGCTGACCGTCAGATCGGGCTGGCGTGAGATGAAATAGAGCGCCCGGTGATGCGCCCTGCCCAGCCCCTGATGGGCAAGTGTCTCGTCAATCGCGCGGGTCATGTTAGAGTAGCCGAAATACAGCAACTCGATACCGCGCCGGATTTCGTCCTCCCGCAAAAACTGCGGTGATGCGTTGGGAGTTTGGACAGTCATCTTGACCTATCTTGGCGCAACTCATATGGATTGGCAAGTTTAATGCGCAGAATCATGCTGCGGCGCAACATAGTAATGGATTTTACTCATGGCTCTCGACGAACGCCCCTATAATGATCGTGACGGCTGGATCTGGTTCGACGGCAAGCTGGTGCCGTGGCGGGAAGCGAATGTCCATATTCTCACCCATGCCATGCACTATGCCTCCAGCGTTTTCGAGGGGCAGCGCGCCTATAACGGGCAAATTTTCGAACTGACCCGGCATAGCGAAAGGCTGCATAACAGCGCCCGGATCCTGGGTTTTGAAATCCCCTGGTCCGTGGCCGAGATCGACGCCGCGTGTATCGAAGTCATGAAGGCCAATGCCCTGACGGATTGCTATGTCCGCCCGGTCGCATGGCGTGGCCCCGAACAGATGGGCGTCGCTGCCCAGGCAACGAAGATCCACGTCGCCATCGCCTGCTGGGCCTGGGGCGCCTATTTCGGCGACGCGACCAAGGGCATTCGCCTCGACATCGCGCCCTGGCGGCGGCCCGCCCCCTATAGCGCGCCGACCCAGGCGAAGGCGGCGGGGCTGTACATGATCTGCACCATGTCGAAACATCATGCCGCCGACCGGGGATTCGCCGATGCCTTGATGTTCGACTGGCGGGGACAGGTGGCGGAAGCGACCGGCGCCAACGCCTTCTTCATCCGCGACGGCAAGATTTATACGCCGACGCCCGACTGCTTCCTCAACGGGATCACGCGCCAGACGGTCATCGGCCTGGCGAAAAAGCGTGGGATTGAGGTCGTGGAACGCGCGATCTGGCCCGAAGAGCTGGAAAGCTTCGAGCAGTTTTTCCTGACCGGCAGCGCGGCCGAAGTTACGCCGGTGCAGTCGGCCGGCCCCTGGAATTTCGAGGTCGGCGCGCTGACGCTGCAACTGCAAAAGGATTATAGCGACCTGGTGAACGGCCGCACGGCTTGACCGCCAGGCGCGGGAAAAAAGCCGTAAAAAAGCCCTTTCCCGCCGCCGCGTCATGAGTATAAGGACGCCTCTTCAACGGGCCGCCTGCGGCCCGATCGGCACCTTGGGGCGTAGCCAAGCGGTAAG
>CBHCMH010000350.1:0-2936 GCA_965974445.1 uncultured Rhizorhapis sp. | reverse complement strand
CGCGCCGCCCCCTTTGCCCGGCCACCGCCGCGCACATCAGCCCGGCCGCTCCCGCGCCGAGCACGATCACGTCATGGTCGCTGTTCTGCATGGTTCAGCGCAGTTTGGAGATGCTCAGCTTGTCCAGCTTTGCCCGGTCCTTCACCGATTCCTCGCTGCGGGTCAGCGCCTTGGCGATCGATTTGAGCGGCATGCCCTTTTTTGCGAGCGTTTGCAGCTTTTGCAGCTCGTCGCTTGTCCACGGCTGCCGGTGCCGCTCGAACCGTTCCGCCATGTTTTCGTTCCTACCGTTGGATTTCCATCGCCGCATCGCTTGCCAGCTTGTCGGCGCGTTCATTTTCGGGGTGGCCGTTATGGCCGCGCACCCATTGCCATTCGATCTTGTGCCGGCGGACGGCCTCCAGCAGGGCCTGCCAGAGGTCGGCATTCTTGACCGGCTTGCGGTCGGCCGTGCGCCAGCCATTTTTCTGCCAGCCGAAGATCCATTTGGTGATGCCGTCCTTCACATAATTGCTGTCGGTGGACAGAACGACGTCGCAAGGGCGGGTGAGGGCGTTCAATGCCTCGATTGCCGCCATCAGTTCCATGCGGTTGTTGGTCGTGTTGCTTTCGCCGCCCGAGAGTTCCTTCTCATGCGTTCCGAACCGGATGAGCGCGCCCCAGCCGCCGGGGCCGGGATTGCCCTTGCACGCCCCGTCGGTGAAGATTTCGACTTTGGGAGCCTCGCTCATGCGCCGAGCAGCATCTTGGGATCGGCGCGGGCGTAGAAGTCCAGCCGCCGCAAAAAGGCGAGCGGGTCCTTGCGTGTCACCATCGCGTCGGGCGGCGTGTTGATCCAGTCATAGGCGCGCGTCAGCATGAACCGTAGCGCCGCGCCCCGGCACAGGGTGGGGAAGGTGGCGCGTTCATCCTCGCTGAGGCCAAAAACGGCGTCATAGCCGCTGACCAGAGCGGCGGCGCGGTCGGCGTGATAATTGCTCCCGTCGAAATCGAAGCACCAGGCGGCGTGGGTGATGGCGACATCATAGGCGCGGATGTCGGTGCAGCTGAAATAGAAGTCGATCAGGCCGGTCACGTCATTGCCGTGCATCAGCACATTGTCGGGGAACAGGTCCGCGTGAATGACGGCGCGGGGGAGGACTGCGGGCCAGTTCGCGTCTATATAGGCGAGTTCGTCCGCAACCCGGCTGGCAAGGCCGGGGGCGATGTCGTCGAAATGCGCGCCGCATTTGTCGGCCAGATCATGCCAGCCCGCCAGGTCGAGCGCATTGGGTCGGCTGCCGGTGAAATCGGCGGCGGCGGCATGCAATTCGCCCAGCGCGCGTCCGGCGGCATGGCTTTGCGCGGGCGTCGGCTCCGTCACGGAAATGCCGGAGAGGCAGGCGGGGCGACCCGATAGCTGCTGAAGCTGCTGCCCCTCCCGGTCCGCGATGAAGCGCGGAACCTTGCACCCGCGCGCCGCCAGATGGTCGAGCAGGTCCATGAAAAAGGGCAGGTCAGCCTCGTTCACCCGCTTTTCATAGAGGGTCAGGATGAAACGGTCGCTGGTGGTTTCGAGCAGGTAATTGCTGTTTTCCACCCCTTCCGCGATGCCCTTGGCCGACAGCAGTTCGCCCGCGTCGTAGCGGGACAGGAATTGGGCCATCGCTTCGGCCGGGACGTGGGTATAGACCGCCATGCCGCTTATGCCTCTTCCAGCCTGCGTGGCAGCTTGAAGGAGATATTCTCCTGCGCGGTTTCGACCAGTTCCTCGGTGACGGCGAAATACTCCGCGACGCGGTCCACAACCTCCCGCACCAGCACTTCCGGGGCGGATGCACCGGCGGTCAGGCCAAGGGTGCGGACGCCCGCCAGCCAGGCAAGGTCAATTTCTTCAGCCCTTCGGATCAGGCGGGCGGGCGTGCCTTCCCGTTCGGCCACCTCCACCAGACGAAGCGAGTTGGAGCTGTTGGGCGCCCCGATGACCAGCAGCAGGTCGCAGTCCGAAGCAATCGCCTTGACCGCCGCCTGCCGGTTGGAGGTGGCGTAGCAGATATCCTCTCCCCTGGGCGCGTGGATGGACGGAAAGCGCCGCCGCAGCACCGCGACCACGGCGGCGGTGTCATCGACCGACAGGGTGGTCTGCGTCAGGAAGGCAAGATTGTCGGGATCGGCAGGCGCAAAGGCTTCGGCATCCGCCACGGTTTCGATGAGGGTAATGCTGCCTTCGGGGACCTGGCCGAAAGTGCCGATGACTTCGGGATGTCCCCGGTGGCCGATAAACAGGATGTGGCGGCCCGCCTCTACCTGCCGTTCGGCCTGACGGTGCACTTTCGAAACCAGCGGACAGGTTGCGTCCAGATAGGAAAGGCCCCGCGCCTCGGCATTGGCGGGCACGGATTTGGGCACGCCATGCGCGGAAAAGACGACCGGGACACCATCGGGAACCTGATCAAGTTCCTCGACAAACACCGCGCCCTTCGACTTCAGGCTGTCGACGACATATTGATTGTGGACGATTTCATGGCGCACATAGACGGGCGTGCCATATTTCTCGATCGTGCGTTCCACGATGTTGATGGCCCGGTCGACTCCGGCGCAAAAGCCGCGCGGCGCGGCAATAAGGACGCGCAGGGAAGGGCGGCTGGGGGCAGGGTCGGTCATGCGGAGTGCCTTTAGTCTGTTCCGCGCGGGAACGAAAGCCGGTTCCTTTCGGTTGCGCGTACCCTGCAGCGCGGATAAGAAGCCCGAACGCCTAAGCAAGGGATATAATGTGTCAGTTCAAAAAGCATCCATTGCCGCCATAGTCCTTTTGTCCTTGGCGGGTTGTAGCAGGCAAGGTGACATCGATGTCACCGGCGGCATCGTTTCCAGCTGGTCCCCCTGTCACGCCGTCGGGATTCCCGAGCATACCGGCGACATAACGCTGTTCAATCCGCCCGAAAGCCGGGAGGCGC
>CBHCMH010000349.1:0-2942 GCA_965974445.1 uncultured Rhizorhapis sp. | reverse complement strand
CGCCAGCCGCGACGTGGTGTCGCGCTCCATGGCGATGGAAATCCGGCAGGGCAGTGGCGTCGGCAAGGAGAAGGACCATATTTACCTTCACCTCGACCATATCGACCCCAACATCCTGGCCGAACGCCTGCCCGGCATCACCGAGACAGGCAAGATTTTCGCGGGCGTCGATCTGACTCGCCAGCCGCTGCCGGTGGTGCCGACCGTCCACTATAATATGGGTGGCATCCCGACCAATTATCATGGCGAAGTCGTGACGCTGAAGGACGGCAATCCCGATACGGTCGTCCCCGGCCTTTTCGCGGTCGGCGAGGCGGCGTGTGTTTCGGTTCATGGCGCGAACCGCCTTGGCTCCAACTCGCTGATCGATCTGGTCGTCTTCGGCCGCGCAACCGGTCACCGGATCGCGGAGATCACCAAGCCCAGCGTCGCGCACAAGCCGCTGCCCAAGGATGCAGCCGACCTGGCGCTCACGCGGCTCGATCACTTCCGCAACGCCAAGGGCGGATCGCCGACGGCCGAAATCCGTCTGGAAATGCAGAAGACGATGCAGGCCCATTGCGCCGTGTTCCGCACCGACGAACTGCTGGCCGAGGGCATCGAGAAGATGGACAAGGTCTATGCCCGGATGCAGGACGTCGATGTCACCGACAAGTCGCTGATCTGGAACACCGACCTTGTCGAGACGCTGGAACTCGACAACCTCATCAGCCAGGCCCACTGCACAATCAAGGGCGCGATCGCCCGCAAGGAAAGCCGCGGCGCGCATATGCATGAAGATTATCCGGATCGCGATGACGCGAACTGGATGAAGCACAGCATTTCCTGGTTTGAAGGCTGGGGCGGCAAGGGGGGATCGGTTAAGCTCGATACCCGGCCGGTGCACGAATATACGCTGACGGACGAGATTGAGTATATCCAGCCAAAGAAGCGGGTAT
The DNA here is from genome assembly GCA_965974445.1 of uncultured Rhizorhapis sp. Classification (GTDB taxonomy): domain Bacteria; phylum Pseudomonadota; class Alphaproteobacteria; order Sphingomonadales; family Sphingomonadaceae; genus Rhizorhapis. Next base: position 2,004 of record CBHCMH010000349.1, on the reverse strand, counting down.
ATTGATCAGCCTCTCTCCGTTTTGCGGGGAGAGGGAGCAGGGAGGCGGGAGACTTGTCCCGCTTCGCCTGGCGCCAGGCAAATTTCGCTGAGGAGAGAAGTAATGCAGGGCATGGGTGAAAACTGTCCCTTTGAATTCAACTTCGATGAAGCGACGTTCAAGGTCGGCGACGTGGTCAGTTACCGGGTAAACGGCAGCCTGGAGGGGTTTCCGTTCGTCGGCACGCTGCTGGAAGTACATGACGATTATGTCGTCATCAGCGCTGATCCCAATGATCCCAAAAGCCGCATGCGCGGGACCAGGGAGAGCCGCCCCGTGGTTGATGAGGCCGAGATCGGTCAATAGTTTATGGCCGCCGTCGGCAACGACGTCACGCAAATCGCTCCGCCGTGGCCCGGATCAGGGCGATCATGTTGGGAATGCCCTGCGTCCGGTTGGAGCTGAGCTGGTTCTTGAGATCGAACGGCGCCAGTGCCTCTGCAATGTCTGTTGCCAGAATGTCCGCCGGCTGCCGATCCTGTACGGCGAGCAGCACAAGAGCGATGATGCCCTTGGTGATCGCGGCATTGCTGTCGGCCAGGAAATGCAGCGCGCCGTCGTCCCGCACGGTGGGATAGACCCAGACCGCCGCCGAACAGCCGCGTACCAGCGTGGCATCGGTCTTGAGCGCGTCGGGCATGGGCTCCAGCCCCTTGCCCAGATCGATCAAGAGCCGGTAGCGGTCGTCGGCTTCGAGGAATTCATATTCGTCGAAAAGGTCGTTCAAGCGCGTCATGTGTGCGAAATAGTGATTCATTGCCGATTTGTCGAAGGGGATTTGCCGAAAGGGGCAAGGATGGTGGCGGCGGGTGAGTTGTTGCGGACAAAAATTCCCTTGCGGAAGGGGGATAGCCACTTTCCACCCATCTTCACCATCACTCGTCAAAAATTTTCATCAGATATCCACGCCTTCGGCAATCGCTTCCAGCTTGCGAATGCGTTCCTTCAGGTCTGCGACCTCGATCCTTGTGCTCGCCAAGGGCGGCGCGCCGATGTCGGCGAAGCGATCAAGCTCGGTCTTCTTGAAGTCCAGCCACCCCTGCCATCCGCGTAGCGCGGCCAGGCTGACGATGGTTATGGCGACGATGCCGGATATCGCAAAAACGATATGGAAATATGGGTCTTGCATTGTCATTCCCCTGATTGAGACATGCGGCCCTTTCGGTCAGTCATTGTCCCGCAATTTTTCGAACTCGCGCTCAAGCGTGGTGGAACTGTCGGTCGCCAGCCGTTCGAGCACGGCCACACGATCCTTGAGCTGCTTCAATTCCTCGCGCAGCCGGGCGGTGTCCTGGTCGTGCAATGGCACGTCGTTACCATGACGGTCCCGGCGAATACCATATTTGGCGCGAAATATGCCGGCGATGGCGGTGATCGCGACGATCAGCACGACCATTTCAAACGGGTTCATTGCTTGTACCTCCTCAATATCGCTCATTTATGGTTGCGCTACCATTCATGCTTATGGGTAAGTCATCGTCCAGAACGGAAAGTTTGCGACGATTCCGATTTTCTATTGCTGATGTAAAAATCCGGATGTGTCTGATAATCTTTTCAAATTCGATTGTCAGCCTCTTCCTTTTTCGACGAATGTCATGCTCCGGCCAGATCAGCGCAGATTGTCGATCTCTCGGGCAAGGCGGCTATTCCCGCTGGTGTAAAAGGCCTCTACTTCGGCCAGGCGGCGGTCGATGTCGCGAAACCTGGCGCGCACGTCGCGCGTGGTGCGGGTGGGGTTGGAGCGCACGCCCTGCCAGAATTTCTCGTCCTCCTTGCTGGCATAGAGTCCCACAGGCTTGGGCTGCGCCAACCATGCGGTGAGGAAATAGGCGATCAGTGTCCAGGGGAACGCGCCCATCAGGGTCACCAGTATGGTTCCAATGCGCACCCAGAGCACGTCGATACCGGTATAATCGGCAATGCCCGAGCACACGCCCATCCATTTGGCGTTCTGCTTGTCGAGGT
>CBHCMH010000348.1:0-2955 GCA_965974445.1 uncultured Rhizorhapis sp. | reverse complement strand
GCACATTGCGCTCGCCGCGCCGAAGCACATCCTCCTTCTGGGCGACAAGACGAGCCGTGCGCTGCTGGCGGCGGACGCCAGCGGAGGGAGGGGAAAGTTACAGACTCTTAACCATGACAATGGCACTGTGGAGGCCGTAGCGACTTTCCATCCGCGTTTTTTGATGCGACAGCCCGCGGCGAAAGCGGAATGCTGGAAAGATTTGCAGTTATTTGCAAAGGACATTGTTTCTTGAAGTCTGGAGCTGCCCTCCTCGCCCTGATCGCCGCCATCGCGGCGACGCCAGCGCAGGCAAACCCCACCAGCGTTGGCGCATTGTCGGAACAGGCTGCGGCGCCTGCAATTCCGGTACAGTTGAACGAACGCGACCGGATAGTTTACCGGAATATTTTCCGCGCTATTCGCAGTGAACAATGGGCAGAGGCGCGCGCACTGATCGCCTCCGCCCCCGACAGCCGTTTGCGCCCGGTCGCGCTGGCCGAACTGTATCTGGCGAAAAATTCGCCCCGGGTCGAACTGTTCGACCTGCTGGACTTGCTCAATCAGGCCCCTGCCCTGCCCCAGGCGGAACGGCTTTCCCGCCTGGCGCAGAAGCGCGGCGCGCAGATGCTGCCCTCCCTGCCGCAAGTGCAAAAGCTTGCCTGGTTCCCCGGCGCGCCCCGCCGTCAAGTCACGGCGACCATCCGGGAGGATCTGGCGGCACAAACGCTCGTCGCGCAGATCCAGCCGTTCATCAAGAATGACGATCCGGCCGGAGCGGAGGCTTTGCTCAGTGCCGGCGAAGTGGGACTGTCGCCTGACGCGCTCACCGAACTGAGGCAGCGGGTGGCCTGGTCCTACTATATCGAGAATGACGATGCGAATGCCCGCCGGATGGCCGACAAGGCGCTGCAGGGCGGCTCGGGCCGGTGGCTTTCGCAGGCATATTGGGTGGCCGGATTGGCGGCATGGCGGCAGAATGACTGCAACGCCGCCGCTGCCGCCTTCGAAAATACTGCCTCGCGCGCCGAGGATGAGGACATGCGCGCCGCCGGCTATTATTGGGCGGGACGTAGCCACATGGTCTGCGGCAATGCCGCCCGGGTTCAGGGGCTGACGCGCAGTGCGGCGCGGCTGGACGAGACCTTTTACGGGCTGCTTGCTGGCGAGGCGCTGGCGATCCAGTCGCCGGTAAAGACGCTCAATCCCGGCTTCGACGCCGAGGATTGGTCGCGGCTGAAGCACAACCGCAATGTCCAGACGTCCATTGCCCTGGTCGAAATCGGGGAGACCGCGCTGGCCGATGAGGTGCTGCGGCATCAGGCACGTATTGGCGGGCTGAACGAGCATGACTCCCTGCTCCGTCTGGCCCGCGACCTCAGCTTGCCGGAAACGCAGATCTGGTTGGCGCACAACGCACCCCAAGGCCAGCGGCCCGACGCCTATGCCCGCTATCCGATGGCGGATGGCGCGTCGATCGCGCACTGGTTTTCGCCCATGCCCTGCAGGAATCCAACTTCCGCGCATCGGTGGTCAGCCCCGCTGGCGCACGCGGGCTGATGCAGGTGATGCCGGGCACCGCCAGGATGATGGCGAGCCGGGACGGCGGAGCGGTGGAGCCCGCCCAGCTCGATAATCCTGCCGTCAATATGGAATATGGCCAGCGCTATCTGGAAAGCCTGCGCGACATGGGCGCAACGGGCGGCCTGTTGCCCAAGGTGATGGCGGCCTACAACGCCGGGCCGGGTCCGGTCGGCCGGTGGAGCCAGGAAGTGCGCGACAATGGCGATCCCCTGCTGTTCATCGAATCCATACCCTATTATGAAACCCGCGCCTATGTAACGATCGTGATGCGCAATTACTGGATGTACCAGAAGCAGGCGGGCGAAAAGACGAGCAGCCTTTCCAGCCTGGCGCAAGGCATGTGGCCCCGTTTCCCCGGCATGTCGGGGGCGACCGCGATCCGGCTTGATCCGAACGGAAGGTCCTTTAGTGCCGATTGACGAAAACCTGCCATTCAAGCCGGTGCGTATCGCCGTGCTGACGGTATCGGACAGCCGCACGCTGGCCGAAGACACATCAGGCGACACCCTGGTAGAGCGCATAGAGGCGGCGGGGCACATCCTCGCCGCGCGCTATCTTGAAAAGGACGACAAGGACGCCATCATCTCGCGCCTGCACGCATGGATCGACGATCCCGACATCGACTGCGTCATCACGACCGGGGGGACCGGCGTAACCGGCCGGGATGTCACGCCAGAGGCGCTTGCCCGGGTGCAGGACAAGGACATCCCCGGTTTCGGCGAACTGTTTCGCTGGCTGAGCTATCAAAAAATCGGTACGTCCACCGTGCAGTCGCGGGCGTGCGCCTGCGTCTCGCGCGGCACCTACATCTTCGCGCTTCCCGGCTCTACCGGCGCAGTCAAGGATGGCTGGGACGGCATATTGGCGAGCCAACTGGATAGCCGTCACCAGCCATGCAATTTCGTCGAATTGATGCCCCGTCTTCGGGAGCGTTAGACGGACTGCGGCTCAGGGGGTTCGTTCTCCGTCCGGTGCGGGCTGATCGGCGACCCCTTCGTCGATAGCTCTCGTAGCAGCGTCACCCACGCTTTCAGCCGCCTGTCCGACATCGCGCGCCGCCTCTGACACTGCGTCGCTTTCTCTGGCTTCGTTGCCGGTGTTCACCGCGATGAAATAGACGGCGATGGCCGCCAGAATTGCCAGGATAATTCCGACAATGATGCCGGCTCCGCTGCCTTTTCTGGTTTCGATAACAGTTGCGGTCGGATGTTCGACAATACGCTCAGTTACACGTTCATCGGGCATGATGTCGTCCTTCCAATAGAGCATTACACAAGAGTGTCGCTGTTTAACGATGGATTGAAAAACGCACTTTCACCACCCTTGTTCCATTAAGCAGATGTCACACCATCCCTACATTTCGCACACGAAACTATATAGCAGGCAATTTAT
>CBHCMH010000347.1:0-2966 GCA_965974445.1 uncultured Rhizorhapis sp. | reverse complement strand
GTCGGCGATATGGCTCAACACCTGCACATGCGGGCGAAGCTGCTGCGCGCCGAAAGAGCAATTGAGACCGATTGTCACCGGCCGCGCATGGCGGACGGCATACCAGAAGGCCTCGACGGTATGGCCCGACAGGTTGCGGCCGGACAGGTCGGTGAGCGTCATCGACAGCATCAGCGGCACGTCTTTCCCATGCGCCTGCGCCGCCTCGATCACTGCCATGATCCCCGCCTTGGCGTTCAGCGTGTCGAAAACCGTCTCGATCAGTATGAAGTCCACCCCGCCGTCGATCAGCGCGTCGGTTTGCTCGCGATAAACGTCCTTCAGATAATCGAAGTCGATCTCGCGGAAACCGGGATCGTTGACGTCAGGGGAAAGCGACAGCGTCTTGTTGGTCGGCCCGATCGCTCCGGCAACGAAACGGGGCCGTCCGTCCTGCGCCGCGCGATCGGCGGCGCGGCGCGCGAGTTGCGCCGAGGCCAGGTTGATTTCCCGCACCAGATGCTCCGCGCCATAATCGGCCTGGCTGATTCGGTTGGCGCTGAAGGTGTTGGTGGAAACGATGTCCGATCCGGCGTTCAGATAGGCTGTCGTGATCTCCTCCAGCACCTGCGGGCGGGAGAGCGCCAATATGTCGTTATTGCCCTTCTGATCCTTCGCCAGCCCCAGCGAACCTGCATAGGCCGCTTCATCCAGCTTATAGCCCTGGATTTCCGTCCCGAACGCGCCGTCGGTCAGCAATATGCGCTTGCTGGCTTCGGCCTGAAGGTGGGCGCGCGCGCTCATGCCGCCTGCTCCCTGACCTGCGCCGCAGCCTTGGGACGGAGCCCCAGCAGATGGCAGATCGCGTAGCTCAGTTCCGCCCGGTTGAGGGTGTAGAAATGAAACTCCCGCACCCCGCCCGCATAGAGCTTGCGGCAAAGCTCGGCCGCAATCGTCGCGGCGATAAGCTGCCGGGTCGATGGGTGGTCGTCCAGCCCCTCAAACAGCCGGTCCATCCATGGCGGGATGGCGGCGCCACACATGGCGGCAAATTTGCGGGTTTGCGCCACATTCGACACCGGCAGGATACCGGGCACCATTTCCGTCTTGATCCCGGCGGCCGCGACCTTGTCCCGGAACCGGAAAAAAGTCTCTGGCGCGAAAAAGAACTGCGTAATGGCCCGGCTGGCGCCCGCGTCCAGCTTTCGTTTCAGATTGTCGATGTCCGCCTGGCTGCTCAGCGCCTCCGGGTGCGTTTCGGGATAGGCGGCCACGCTGATATCGAAGGGCGCGATGGCCTTTAGCCCCGCCACCAGTTCGGCCGCGCTGGCATAGCCGTCGGGATGCGGAACAAAGCCCCTGCCCTCCTCTGGCGGATCGCCGCGCAGAGCCACGATGTGGCGGACACCGGCATCCCAATAGGCCTGTGCAACCTCGGCTATTTCCGCCTTGCTGGCATCGACGCAGGTCAGGTGCGCGGCAGGCAGCAAATCGGTTTCCTCAACGATCCGCGAAACCGTGTGGTGCGTCCGCTCCCGCGTCGATCCGCCCGCGCCATAGGTGACCGAAACGAAGCGCGGGGCAAGCGGGGCCAGCGTCTGGATGCTACTCCACAGCGTTTCCTCCATTTTTTCATTCTTCGGCGGAAAGAATTCGAAGGACACGCTCGCATCGCCCGAAAGGTCGCCGAACATGGGCGCTTCGAGCGCCCGGCGTGCCTCTTCCAATTGGGTCAGGGTGAAAGTCATGATGCGTTACGTCCCTTTATCGGCAGAATCTGAGCCTCGCGGCGGTGTCCCAGCCATATCTTTACAGTGAGCTCTCCACCTGCCAGCGTGCGCTCGTCGTCCATATCGAAGCCTGCCTGTTCAAACCAGCGTTCCATCTGATCATCCGAAAAGCCAAGGCGCGCATGCGCGTTGCTGGTCCGCAGTTCTTCGCGTTCGTGCGGCGCAAAATCCGCGATCAGCAGCCGGCCATTGCCGCTCAGCACGCGCGCAGCTTCCTCGATCACCAATTCGGGTTGCTGGGCGTAGTGCAGCACCTGATGCAGGATCACCGTATCGGTCGATGCGTCGGGCAATGGCAGGGCATAAAAGTCGCCCAGCAGCAGCTCATATTTGTCCGATCCCTTTTCAGGCAGCTTGGCGCGCGCGACGCGGAGCATGTCCGGGCTGCGGTCGATCGCCACCGCCTGATCGGCTGAATCGCCGAAAAGCTGCAGCATGCGCCCGGTCCCCGTGCCGATATCCAGCAGCCGGCCGATTTTTCTGCCGGACAGCAACTGCTGCATGGCCGCTTCCACTTCCGCTTCGGGAACATGGAGGGAGCGGATGGCGTCCCATTCGACGGCATGTTCGGAGAAATAGCGCTCCGCTGCATGCGCCCGGTCATTGCGGACGGCGGCCAGACGGGCGAGATCAGCCTTTACCCACAGCGCCTCGCTATCGGAAAGCTCGGCTCCATCCAGAAACCGCATCAGCGGCGCGATATGATGATCCTGGCCCAGACGAAGGAAAACCCAGCTTCCCTCCTTGCGCCGCTCGGCAAGACCCGATTCCACCAGAATTCGCACATGACGGGATACACGCGGCTGGCTTTGACCGACGACCTGTGCGATCTCGCCAACGGCCAGCTCCATTGAGCGCAGCAGATAGACGATCCGAAGCCTTGTAGGATCGGCCAGTGCCCTGAATATGTCCAGTATCGGTGTCATGGAATACCCATATAAAGAATTCTTTATATCAGTCAACCGCCTTTGATACAGCCCTTTCAATGGCGATTATGGATCGCCGGCGGGGCCCGGAGGTGGAAATATTGGGAGCCAATTAATGTCATCCATTTCGGTAGGGATTGCGTTGCCCGCTACAAATCGTTACGTGTTGCGCCTGCAGGCCAAGCAGGGTTGAACTTTCTCATGGCCGGCCTGCACCGGTTTTTGTTTTTCTTAGGGGGTTTTGCCCATGAATAAGTCTATCGCTCTTTCA
>CBHCMH010000346.1:0-2966 GCA_965974445.1 uncultured Rhizorhapis sp. | reverse complement strand
TCACCATCTCGCAGTTCGCGGGCAACCGGGTCGCGGGCGAAAGTGCGTGGGGCGATTTCATCATCGAGCTGAACCAGTGGCTCGCCCATGGCACGCCCATGTATATGGCGCTTTACGGCTTGGGCATCGTCTTCTTCTGCTTCTTCTACACGGCTGTCGTGTTCAATCCGGAAGAGACGGCGGAAAATCTGAAGCGCAACGGTGGCTTCATTCCGGGCATCCGTCCAGGCAAGAACACCGAAATCTATCTGGACTATGTGCTCACCCGCATCACCGTCATCGGGGCGGCTTACCTGGCCTTCATCTGCCTGGTGCCGGAATTCCTGATCGCCCGGGCGGGCATTCCATTCTATCTGGGTGGCACCAGCCTGCTGATCGTCGTCAACGTCACGGTGGATACGGTGACGCAAATCCAAAGCCATCTTCTGGCGCACCAATATGGCGACCTCATCAAAAAGGCGAAGCTGAAGGGCGGACGTCTCCGCTAAAGCGGGTTTATACAGGGGAGAATTCTGGCATGAACATCATATTGCTGGGCCCTCCCGGCGCGGGCAAGGGTACGCAGGCGAGCCGTCTGGAGGCGGAACGCGGGATGATCCAGCTTTCGACCGGCGACATGCTGCGCGCCGCAGTCAAGGCCGGAACGCCCATCGGTCTGAAGGCCAAGGCTGTCATGGACGCGGGGGAACTGGTATCCGATGAAATCGTGTCGGGCATCATTGGCGACCGCCTGGATGAAATCGGCCCGGATGCGGGCGTCATCTTCGACGGGTATCCCCGCACCGCCGCGCAGGCAGTATCGCTTGACCAGATTCTCGCGGACCGGGGCCGGAGCCTGCAGCATGTGATCGAACTGGCCGTTGACGAAGACGCGCTCGTCGAACGCATCACCGGCCGTTTCACCTGCGCCAGCTGCGGTGAAGGCTATCATGACAGCTTCAAGCAGCCGGCAAAGGCCGGCGTCTGCGACAAATGCGGCGGCACGGAGTTCAAGCGCCGCCCGGATGATAATGAAGAAACCGTCCGCACCCGCATGGCCGAATATCGCGCCAAGACCGCGCCCATCCTGCCGATCTACGAAGCGCGTGGCATCGTCAGCCGGGTTGACGGCATGGCGGACATGAACGTCGTCGCGGCGGCGATTGCCGGGATATTGGACGGGCGTTAGGACGGCTCTTCAAACCGCCGCCCGTTTCAGCCGGTCATTGATTGCAATCCCAAGCCCGTACTCAGGCACCGGCGCAACGGCGATGGCGCGTGCATCGCTGGCGTCGGCGCGGTGCAGCGCGTCGAACAGGCGGGCCGCCGCTTCGACCAGATCGCTGCTCGCGCTCAGATTGAAGTCGCAGGCCATGTCGCCCAGCCCGATCAGATATTCGCCCGCGCGCGCAGTCCGCGCATTCAGACGGACCGGCTTTGACGGCGCATAATGGCTGAGCATTTGGCCCGGGGCTTCGATTGCTCCGCCGGTCGCGGCCAAAACGGGAAGCCCGCTGGCCTGCTCCAGCATCTCAGCCGTCACGGGGCCGGGACGCAACAGCCTGATCCGCTCATCCTCCGGCGCAGCGATGGTCGATTCCAGCCCTTGGCTGGTCGGCCCGGCATCCAGAATCAGCGGAATTTCCCCATCAAGGCTTGCCAGCACATGTTCGGGCCGCGTCGGGCTGATCGATCCGCTGGCATTGGCCGAAGGGGCAGCGAGTGGCGTCCCGGCCTCCCGGATCAATTCCTGCATGGCGGGATGCGCGGGGCAGCGCAAGGCGATGGTCGGCAGCCCCGCCGTCACCAGCGCCGCGATGCCGCTATCCGCCCGCAACGGCAGGACGAGCGTCAGCGGTCCCGGCCAGAAACGTCCCGCCAGATCTTCGGCCAGCGGCGAAAAACGAGCAATCCCCCGCGCCATGTCCATATCCGCGACGTGCACAATTAACGGATTGAAGCTCGGCCGGCCCTTCGCCGCATAGATGCGTGCGACCGCCGACGCGCTGGTGGCGTCGGCGGCCAAGCCGTAAACCGTCTCTGTGGGCACGGCGACCGGCTGCCCCGCTTTTATCAGCGCTGCGGCCTCGTCAATCGCGGCCTTGTCGCAAGGAAGGATTTGCGTCGAAATGGGAGGGTTCGGGCTGCTCACAACCGGGCGCTATAGCTGTCTGCCGTGGCCCGCGAAAGCGCAAATGCGGACGATAACCGGCCATCACCTCCACGCATGCCCCGTCCTTTCCGCTGACAAATCAACTACCATCCGGCCTATCATCTGCTAAACCGCCGCGATGACCGACAAGCTTCTTTCCCGTATCGCCGATGCGCTGGATCGCCTGAGCCCCGCGCCACCGCCGCCTGCCGATCTGGCCGCCGCGCCTGCCTATGTCTGGGATGGAGCGATCATCCAGCCCGTTCCGGCCTTCGCGCCCATTCCTTACGATCTGCTCACCAGCATCGACGCACAGAAGGGGCAGTTGCTGGATAACACCCGCCGTCTGGCTGCTGGCCACGCCGCGCATGACGTGCTGCTGTGGGGTGCGCGCGGCACGGGCAAGTCGGCCAGCGTGTCATCGGTGGTCGGCAAGCTGCAGGAGGAGGGGCAGGACATCGCCCTCGTCCAGTTCGCCACCGACCGGTTGAAAACGCTGCCCGACCTGTTCGCGTTGCTGCGCGGTACATCGCGGCCCTTCATCCTGTTCATCGACGATCTGGGCTTTGACGATGTCGGCGGCGATGCCCGCGCCTTCCGTTCCCTGCTGCAGGGCTCGGCGACCGCGCGGCTCGACAATGTGCGGCTCTACGTCACCTCCAACCGCCGCCACATCGTTCCGCGCAACATGGGCGAGCAGGACGATCCCATCAACAAGCGCGACGTGGTCGACGACAAGATGGCGCTGTCTGACCGTTTCGGCCTCAGCCTTGGCTTCCACAATATCGACCAGGACGCCTATGTCGCCATCGTGGCGGGCTATGCGGCCCATTAC
>CBHCMH010000345.1:0-2982 GCA_965974445.1 uncultured Rhizorhapis sp. | reverse complement strand
GACTGGGGACGCGCGCTATTACAACGCGGCGTTGGCGATGAGCGGCGCGGTACCGGTCGAAGGGCGGGAAGACGCCAAAAGCAGCGGATGAACGGGCGTCAGCCGTCAACCGCTGCGATATGCTCGCGGAACCATTGGGCGAGTTCTTCCTCGGGCATTTCTCCGGCGGCGAGGGCGAGGAAAGTGACGACCAATTCCGCGTCACTTGCCGTCAATTCATGGCCGTTCAGCATCAGAAAGGTTTCGCTCACTACTGCGGCCGTGCGCTTGTTGCCATCGACGAACGGGTGATTGCGGGCAATGCCAAAGGCATAGCTGGCGGCGAGTTCAGCTACGTCAGGATCGCCATAGGCTGCCACATTCTGCGGGCGCGCCATGGCGCTTTCCAGCAGGGACATATCGCGCACGCCGTCCCCGCCGCCATGTTCGGCAAGCTGTTCGCGATGAGCCGCGATGGCGACGTCGAGCGTCACCCAAATCCACTGCTGTGTCATGGCCGATTATTTCGCGAGTTCGCGCAGGGCCAGGCGGCGCTTTTCCATTACCTTGCGAGCAACGGCCATTTGAGCTTCAAAGTCCCCATCGCTGGGCCGAAGCTCGATACCGCTCGGCGTTTCGGCAACGCTGAGTTCATCCCCCAGCTCGACATGCAGGCGCGCGAGAACCTCCTTGGGCAGGATGACGCCGGTGCTGTTGCCGATCTTGATAAGTTTGAGGGGCTTGTTCATACAGATGTTATAACATGGGAGCTCGCCCAGGGAAAGACCCTATAGCCAGCCCTGCAGCTCCGCGATCATCCACAGGCCAAGCCCAAGGAACAGCGCTGCTGCCAGCAGGTGCATCGTCCGCATGGGAACGCGCTTCACCAGCGCTTCGCCCAGCAGCACGGCGGGCACATTGGCGATCATCATGCCCAGCGTCGTGCCGGCGGTCACCCAGGCGACAGCGCCGAACTGCGCGCCGAGTGCAATGGTCGCGATCTGGGTCTTGTCGCCGATCTCGACAAGGAAAAAGGCGATCAGCGTCGTCAGGAATGCGTCGAAACGGGCTGGCTTTGCATCATCCTCTTCCATCTTGTCCGGGATCAGCGTCCAGGCGGCCATGGCCAGGAACCCGGCGGCGACGGCATAGCGAAAGGCTGGGCTGTCGAGCAGGCTGGCAATCTGCTGCCCGGCCAGCGCCGCCAGGAAGTGATTGGCGAGCGTCGCGACCAAAATGCCCATCGCGATGGGCAGTGGCCTGCGAAAGCGGCTGGCCAGCAGGATGGCGAGCAGCTGCGTCTTGTCCCCCATTTCGGCAAGCGCAACGATGAGGGTGGAGGTCAGGAAAGCGTCCATTGGGGCGCGCTAAGGGGAAGGGCCGGCGAAGGCAAGGATTTGCCGCAGGCCCTATATGGTCACCCTCGCAACCTCGTCTCATCGACCATCATATAATCCCGCGTGATGGGCAGCGCCCGCCGGTCGCGGATATATTGAAGCTGGAAGATCACCATATTGCCATGCTCGAACGCCGTTGCCGACCCGGCGAGGTAGAATTTCCACATCCGATAGAACCGCTCGTCATAAAGCGCGACGATCTCCGCCTTGTTGGCTTCCACGCGGGCATACCATTGGCGCAGGGTCAGCGCGTAGTGGAGGCGCAGCACCTCCACATCGGACACCATCAGCTTGTTGGGCTCGCTCGCGGCGGTGATTTCGCTCAGCGCCGGGCAATAGCCGCCGGGGAAGATATATTTGCGGGTCCAGGCGTCAGTTACGCCCGGCTCGTTCATCCGGCCGATAGTGTGGAGCAGCATCACCCCATCCTCGGTCAGCAGATTATGGCAGTGACGGAAGAATTCGCTGTAATGCGGCGTTCCCACATGTTCGAACATGCCGACCGACACAATCCGGTCGAAGCGGCCCTGCACATCGCGATAGTCGGTCAGCTCGAATTTCACATGATCGCTGACGCCCGCCGCCTCGGCCCGCTCCCGCGCGACTTTCAATTGCTCTTCGGACAGGGTGATGCCCAGCACATCGACGCCGCACTTCTGGTGCAGGTAAAGCGCCATGCCGCCCCAACCGCAGCCGATGTCGAGAACGCGCTGGCCGGGCTTCAGGGCAAGTTTTGCGGCGATATGCGCCTTTTTATCCTCCTGCGCCTGGTCAAGACTATTGGCGGGATCGGTGAAATAGGCGCAGCTATATTGGCGGTCCTTGTCGAGAAACAATTCATAAAGCCGCCCCGAAAGGTCGTAATGATGGGCGACATTGGCCTTTGACCGCGCCCGCTGGTTGATGCGGTCGAGCTTGCCGATCAGCCCGGCAGCTATATTGCGGACAAGTCCCGGCCGGTCCAGCGGACGGCCGCTTTCCCAGCGGGTATTGGCCTGCACCAGCTCGACAAGGCCCATTATGTCGTCATTGTCGACGGTATAGCGCCCGTCCATATAGCCTTCGCCCGCCCCCAATGCCGGGTTGCGGACGATCGCCCCGGCTACTCCGGAATCCTGAAGGCGAATGGTGACATCCGGGTATCCCGAGGCGGGCTCGCCAAAGCGCTGTGTGCGGCCCTTGTGATCGACGACGGTGAGCGTACCCTTCAGGATGACGCGGCGAAGGAAAACGTCCAGCAGGCTCATAAGTGGAATATATCCCGAATAAGAGTCAGATCAATCAAATGCCCGCATACCATTCATAGCCGGCGCGATCCTCCCAATAGCCGCCCTTGCCTCTTCCGATATTTTCCAGACTTTCAACAGCCTCTATTTGCATCACATATTTGGCATGCTTGTAGCCAAGCTGCCGTTCGACCCGAAGGCGGACCGGCGCGCCATGGGCAATGTCCAGCGTCTTGCCGTTAAGCGCGAGGGCAAGGATCGTCTGGGGGTGGAAGGCGTCCACAAGGTCGATGCTCTCGTAATAGGGCGTGCGGCCCATGAAATCGGCGCAGTGAAAAACGATGTAGCGCGCCCGGTCCTTCATTCGCGCGGCGTCGAGC
>CBHCMH010000344.1:0-2983 GCA_965974445.1 uncultured Rhizorhapis sp. | reverse complement strand
GCGCCAGTCCTTGTAGGTGACGATCAGGGACTTCTCGTCCAGCATCGCCGTCTGGATGCGCGGCCAGGGGCACATATAGATGCACACCTGTTCCCGCAGGAAGCCGCCCAGCGTGAAGGTTGTGGCGGTGAGCACGGCCACGGTCGCATAGGCCACAGGCGCGGCCTCGCCCGACCAGAATGCGCGCGTGAGCGTCGGCGCGTCGGCAAAATACATGATCCAGGCGCCGCCGGTCCAGAAGCTGATGAACAAATAGACGGTCCATTTTAGGCCGCGCTTCGCGATCTTTTCTGCGCCCCAGGGGGCTGCCTGCAACCGCAGCTGCGCATTGCGGTCGCCGTCGATGAAGCGGTCGATGTGCTGGAACAGATCGGTCCATACCGTCTGCGGGCAGGCATAGCCGCACCAGGCGCGCCCGACGGCGGACGTGACCAGGAACAGGCCAATCCCCGCCATGATGAGCAGGCCCGCCACATAATAAAATTCATGAGGCCAGATTTCGATCGCGAACATGTAGAAGCGACGATGGGCCAGATCGACCAGCACCGCCTGATCGGGCGCATAGGGCCCGCGATCCCATCGGATCCACGGCGTTGCCCAGTAAATGGCAAGCGTCACCGCCATGATCGCCCATTTGAGGCGCCGGAACGTCCCATCCACCGCCTTGGGATAGACGGGCTGGCGCTTCTGATAGAGGCTGATCTTCTCGGCTTTCATGTCACGGCGTCATTCCTGCGGGGGCGGAATCTCCCGGATCCTGGGATTGTTGCGAAATCCTTTTTACCGTCATCCCCGCGAAGGCGGGGATCCATCTCCTGAGCCAACCGCTTGATTTTACGTCGTGAGATGGATTCCCGCCTGCGCGGGAATGACGAAAATTGGGAAGTGCCTGCTTCAAGGCCGCCCATCGCCCGCATCCTTCTGCGCCAGCGTCTGTGGGATTGGCGCATTCTCGCCGCCGCCCAGGCTGTGGACATAGGCCGCCAGCATCCGGATCGTGACGGGGTCGAGCTTGTCGTGCCAGGCGGGCATCACGCCAAAGCGGCTGTTGCGGACTGTTTCCGAAATCGTTTCCCGGTCCCCGCCATAAAGCCAGATGGCGTCTGTCAGGTCGGGCGCGCCAAAAGTCCGGTCGCCTTTGCCCGCCGGGCCATGGCACACCGCGCAATTGTTCGCGAACAGCGCCGCGCCGCGCCTTGCCGCCGCGCTTGCCTTTTCTTGGCCGCTGATGAAGCGGACATGGGACGTCACATCGGCGATCGCGGCCTCGTCCAGCATCTGGTCGCGGCCAAAGGCGGGCATTTGCGAGAAGCGTGTTTCCTGATGCCCCGGATGGCGCACGCCATGGGTCAGCGTGAACTCGATGGCTGCAAGATCGCCGCCCCATAGCCATTCGTCG
Organism: uncultured Rhizorhapis sp.; assembly: GCA_965974445.1. GTDB lineage: Bacteria > Pseudomonadota > Alphaproteobacteria > Sphingomonadales > Sphingomonadaceae > Rhizorhapis. The sequence goes on along the minus strand of CBHCMH010000344.1, from coordinate 1,584 downwards.
TCATTGAGGTTGGGATAGCCTTTCGCCCCAGCCGCGCCCGAGCCATGGCATTGCACGCAATAGACCTTGAAGGCCGACCGGCCGCCCTCGACCGCGGCCTGCATCAGCACCGGATGCGCGGGCAGTTCTTCGGCCGGAAGCCCGGCAATGGCGCGCCGCACGGCCGCGCGGCCTTTTTCCTGCGCCGCCAGCTCCGCTTCCAGTTGCCCACGGCTCGACCAGCCCAATATCCCCTGCGTCGCGCTTTCGACGAGCGGCCAGGCCGGATAGAGGATCACATAGATCAGCGACCAGAAGATGGTCGCATAGAGCGTCCAGAGCCACCAGCGGGGCATGGGGGTGTCGAGTTCCTCGATGCCGTCCCACTCATGGCCCTTGAGCGCGGTGCCCGTGGCCTTGTCGATGCGCTTTTGCTCGTCAGCCATCATTTCTGTCCTCATCGAAGATCATGCAGGCGGCATCGCGATGATGGCCGCGCGCTGCGGGGCGGAAGGTCCATGCCGCAAAGCCCATGAAGACGAGCGTCATGAACAAAAGGCCCCAGCTGTCGGCGAAATGTCGCAGCGCTTCGTAGCTCATCGCGGCTGCTCCTGCGCGGCGGCGGCCTCAAAGTCGACGAGCGTGCCAAGCATCTGGAGATAGGCAACCAGAGCGTCCAACTCTGTGAGCTTGCCCGGATTGCCGTCGAAATCCCGCGCCTGCGCCTTGGGATAGCGGGTCAGCAGATCGGCCGCTTCGGCGTCAGGATCGGCCTGCGCGGCAAGGTCGGCATTGGCGGCCTCAATGGCTTCCTTCGTATAAGGAACGCCGACGCGGCTCAGCGCCATCAGGTCCGCGCGCATGTCGCCGGTCTTCAGTTCCCGTTCGGCAAGGAAGGCATAGCCCGGCATGATCGATTCGGGCACCACGGCGCGCGGATCCTTCAGATGCTGGACATGCCATTCGTCCGAATAGCGCCCGCCGACGCGCGCCAGATCGGGTCCGGTCCGCTTCGATCCCCATTGGAACGGGTGGTCGTACATGCTTTCCGCCGCCAGGCTGTAATGGCCATAGCGTTCCACTTCATCGCGGAAGGGCCGGACCATCTGGCTGTGGCAGTTGTAGCAGCCCTCGCGCATGTAGATGTTGCGGCCCGCAAGCTCCAGCGGCGTATAGGGGCGCACGCCCTCTACCTTCTCGATCGTGTTGTCGATCCAGAAGAGCGGAGCGATCTCCACGATCCCGCCGATCGCCACCGCGATGAAGGCAAAAATGCCCAGCATCGTGACGTTGCGTTCCAGCCTGCCATGGTCGAGCAATTTGATTGCCATCTTCCCGCTCCTTATTCGGCCGGCACCGCGACCAGCGGCTTGTCGCTGGCGGGGTCATAGGGGGTCTCGGTCATGGGCTTTTCGGCGCGCAGCCTGCCCGCGATGGTCATCCAGATATTGACCACCATGATCACCGCACCAGCGAGGTAGAGCACCCCGCCCGCCGCCCGGATCAGGTACATCGGAAACATGGCGGAGACGACTTCGGAGAAGGCGTAGACCAGATAGCCATCCTCCCCATATTCGCGCCACATCAGCCCCTGCATGATGCCCG
>CBHCMH010000343.1:0-2988 GCA_965974445.1 uncultured Rhizorhapis sp. | reverse complement strand
GCCGAGATGCGGCGCCAGGCGCGCGCATGACCCGGACATCATCGATGCCGATATTGACGCTCCGCCAGGCAAGACGTAGCCGGTCCTGAAAATTCGCGGCCACGAAATTGGCCGAGAAGTCGGACGGCAGCCAGATTTCCAATGTCCGGCTGAGGTCGCAATAGTCGCCAGGGCGCGCCGCGCGCAGCCACTGATCGAACAGCTTGCTACCCAGGTCGCGTCGCAACCCAGCCCGTATCCGTTCCCAGGCGAGGCCAAGCGCAGAAACATTCTCTGCGTCGGGCGCACACCCGACTTCGGCCGGTTCGCCTGCAATATTCGCCAGCTTTTCCGCCATTATTGTGCCAAACCCCAAGTCAATGCCCCCCACACGTCCCGTTTCCGGTCGGCGTCCTCCAGGCAACACCTAACCCGTACCGAAAGCGCAATGCCGCCGGTTGGTACCCACAAGTGTCTTGCAAATGCGCCGGATCGATTCGTTCCGGTGCCTGGTGAGATGTTTTATGCAGGGTCTGAAGAGTCGATCAAGGCCGCCGCCGGTCAAAAAAATGAAATATTCCGGTTGACTCGAAAAACCGTAGGGATACGCCCATTTGCGGCTAACTCACTGATAATATGCTACATTTTTGTTTAAAATTTTTGCTGCACTGCATCGAATCGCCGGAAATCCTACGTTACAGCCGCGTTACGATTATATGACAAAAACCCCGCCGGAGTGAGCTCCGGCGGGTTCTGTCCAATAACAATTGCTTGGGATCAGCCGAGAGCGGCGACGGCCTTCGAAAGACGGCTGAACTTGCGCGAGGCGGTATTCTTGTGCAGCACGCCTTTGGCAACGCCGCGGGCCAGTTCCGGCTGCGCCTGCGCGATGGCGGCAACGGCGGCTTCCTTGTCCCCGGCGACGATCGCGGCCTCGACCTTCTTCACGAAGGTGCGGATGCGGCCGATCCGGTTGCCGTTGACCTCTGCCCGGCGCGTGTTGCGGCGGATACGTTTTTTTGCCTGCGGCGTATTTGCCATGCTGTCCTCGAAACCCAGAAATTCAAGAAAAAAGACGCAGGAATCGCTCCTGCGACTTTGAAGGGCTGGCCATTAGCGTGAAGCCGCCCCGCCGTCAACCAGGACCGAACGACATTCAGCGCTGGCATTTGGCGCAGAAGAATGTGGATCGCCCGCTATCCACGCGCCGCGCGATGACCGATCCGCACTGGCACGCCTCCCCCTCGCGGCCATAGACGCGCCATTGGCTGGAGAAATAGCCTAGCTCCCCGTCTGGCCTCGCATAATCGCGCAGCGTCGATCCGCCCGCCAATATGGCCGCCGACAATACCTCCTTCACCGCGGCCGCGAGCCGGTCCAGCCGCTGCCTGCCGATTTTTCCGCTGGCCAGCGTCGGGGCGATGCCCGCCATGTGCAGCGCCTCGCACACATAGATATTCCCGAGTCCCGCAATGATTCGCTGGTCCAGCAGCGCCGCCTTGATGGGTGCGGACTTGCCTTGGAACATCCGATGCAAATAGCCGCCGTCGAATTCCACGCCCAGCGGCTCAGGCCCCATGCGGGTAAACGGCCCGAAACTTTCCCAGGCCTCCGTCCGCACCAGATCGAGCGAACCGAACCGGCGCGGATCGTTGAGGGCCAGCACATGCCCTGCCCCAGTCTCCAGGATTAGATGGTCATGCGCGCCGATACTGTCAGGATCGATTCGCCAGCGTCCCGACATGCCAAGATGAAAGATCAGCGTATCGCCCCTATCGACCGCGATCAGCCCGTATTTGGCGCGCCGCGAGAGGCCGGTCACCCTTGCCCCGGTCAGCCGCTGGCGCAGATCCACCGGGATCGGCCAGCGCAGGTCCGCGCGGCGCGGTTCGACCAGCGTCAGCACCTGCCCCTCCAGCACGGGACGGAGGCCAGCAACGGTGGTTTCGACTTCTTGCAACTCTGGCATGGACAAAAGCGCTTAACAGTCTTTGCGGGCGCGGCAAGACTTGGCTAGAGGGTTTCCCATGAGCGAGACAGCATCCTTCGGCTATACCGACATCGACGCCAGCCAGAAGACCGGCATGGTCAAGGGCGTGTTCAGCAATGTCGCGTCGAAATACGACCTGATGAACGACGCCATGTCGGGCGGCCTGCACCGTGTCTGGAAAGACCTGTTCGTCCGCCGGGTAAAGCCGCGCCAGGGCGAACATATTCTCGACATGGCGGGCGGCACCGGCGACATTGCCTTTCGCATGCACAAGGCGGGGGCCGCGGTGACGGTAGCCGACATCAATCCCGACATGCTGGGCGTCGGCATGGAACGTGCGCAGAAGCGCGGCCTTAGCGGCCTCCTCTGGGCAGAGGAGAATGCCGAAACATTGAGCTTCGCCCACCGCCAGTTCGATGCCTACACCATCGCCTTCGGCATCAGGAACGTGACGCATATCGACCAGGCGCTGGCCGAGGCGCATCGCGTGCTCAAATATGGCGGCCGCTTCTTCTGCCTGGAATTTTCAACCACGCTCTGGCCGGGCTTTGCCGACGTCTATGACGCCTATTCGCATCATCTGGTCCCCAAGCTCGGCAAGCTGCTGGCAAAGGATGAGGACAGCTACCGTTACCTGATCGAATCGATCCGGCGCTTTCCCGACATGCCGACGTTCGAAGGCATGATCCGCAAGGCGGGCTTTGTCCGCACCCGGGTGGAGCCGCTGCTGGGCGGTCTGGTCGCGATCCATAGCGGCTGGAAGATCTGACCCGCGTGACGCCCACCATCACGCATCTCTGGCGGCTGCTGAAATGGGGCCGCACCCTGGCCCGGCACGGCGCGCTCAGCGGGATCGAGAAGGACCCGCTGACACCGCGGCCTGTCCGGCGCCTGGTACGGATCGCCCGGCTGGGCGCGCGCGTTCCCAAACAGCCGCGCTATTCCGAAGCCTTTCAGGCCATAGGCCCGGCCGCGATCAAGCTGGGCCAGACGCTCGCCACCCGGCCGGACCTGGTGGG
>CBHCMH010000342.1:0-2996 GCA_965974445.1 uncultured Rhizorhapis sp. | reverse complement strand
GTCCTGCGCCTTTGATTTGGCCGCCGGAACGGGTGCCGGCGCGGCATAGACGGGCAGGTAGATGGTGAAGCTGGTCCCCTTCCCCAATTCCGAATCCGCGAAGATGAAGCCGCCCGATTGCTTCACGATGCCATAGACGGTGGAAAGGCCAAGGCCGGTGCCCTTGCCCACTTCCTTGGTCGTGAAAAAGGGCTCGAAAATCTTGTTGAGAATATCGGGTGAAATACCCATGCCGGTGTCCGTGACCCGCAGCGCGGTATAATCGCCCACGGGCAGAAATTCGCTCCGCATCTCCCGCACCTGCCCGGCCGTCACGCCAAAGGTCTGGATCAGCAGGCGTCCCCCTTCCGGCATGGCGTCGCGCGCGTTGACGGCAAGGTTGACGATCACCTGCTCCAATTGCCCGGGATCGGCACGGACCGCGCCAAGGTTGCGGCCATGGCTCACCTCCAGCGTTACCGTGTCCCCGATCAGGCGTTGCAGAAGGTTGGATACTTCCGAAATGACGTCGGGAAGCTGCAAGATCTGGGGACGCAACGTCTGTTGGCGGGAAAAGGCCAGTAATTGCCGGGTGAGGCTGGCCGCCCGGTTGCTGTTCCCCTTGATCTGCTGAATGTCGTCATAATCGCTGTCGCCCGGCGTATGGCGCATCATCATCAGGTCGCAATGCCCGATGATGGCGGTCAGGATGTTGTTGAAGTCATGCGCAACGCCGCCCGCCAGCTGGCCGATCGCCTGCATCTTCGTCGCCTGCGCCACCTGCCGCTTCAGTTTCGATTCCTCGCTATTGTCCTTGAGGCTCAGCAGCACGGCCGCTTCGCCCAGGCCGCGCACCCCGGCAAGGCTGAGCGCCACCGGCTCGTCCGGCTGCGACCGCATGCGGACGGCGACGTCGCCGGAAAGCTGCTGCCCCACGGCATAGCGACGGATCGAATCCGCCACGGCCGCCTGGTCTTCTCTTATCACCAGGTCGCCGGGATAGGAGGGTTTCTCGCCCTCCTTGACGCCTGCCGCGCGCGCAAAAGCGTCATTGTAGAACAGGAACCGCCCTTCCCGGTCGGCCATGGCAAGGCCGAAGGGAAGCAATGAGAGCAGGGTTTCGATATAGGACAGGGCATTGCCGCCATCGCCGCCGCCCGCCTGTTCATCGAGCATGAGCAGCAGCATCGGGCCATCCGGCCGATCGCGACGGACCGGGATCTGAAGCAGGCGGATGGGGATGGCGTTGCGCTCTTCCCGCGCAAAAAAGACGCGGCCCTTATTGTCGATGCGCATGAAGGAGGCGAAGTCGCGGCCGGTGATCGTGGCGTCATGACGTCCCGTGGCGCGCAGCAGAAAGGCCGGATTGGCGGCGCGGATGCGCCCTTCCCCACCGATCAGCGCCCCCATGATGCCTGCGTCGGTAAATTGCCGCCCGGCTTCCCCCAACAGCAGCCGCATATAATCGTCGATGATGTTCGCCTGCTTCACCGGCATGAAGCGCCAGAGGAGATAATCCTCCGACCGCCCCGTCCGCGTCACTTCAACATCGACCCGCAATGCGCCCTTGCCAAGCCCGTTGATCCGTCCGACGCCGTCCCGCCAAGCCGCGCGACCCGCCGTCGCCAGCTTTTCCGCCCCGTTGCCGTCGAGCGGCAGGCCGGGGGGCGTTGGATAGCCTTCGAACCAGTTGCCGAACAGATCGCTGGCGCAGACCAGCCGGCCCGCCCGGTCCGTAACGGCGATGGCGGTATTGGAACTGTCGGCGGCAGCGCGGGCAATCGTCCAGTCGGGAAGTTCCCCCTGCACCACCGGCGCTGCGGGAAACAGCTTCCGGCAATAATAGGCCAGCACGCTCGCGCCGATGATGGCCGCGCCAAACCCGGCCGCAAAGCCGGGCTCATCCATGATCCAGTAAAGCAGGGCCGCGGTCAGCAGAGCGGCAAGGCCGATCAGCGGGATGACGCCGCGCAAGGATGCCTGCCCGACCAGCATCGCTACATCGTCCCTGTCATGAGCCAAGTCCTGCGCCGGCACTGGTCGTCCTTACATTGACACGAGCGTTAATGCCTTATCGGGCATGGCGGGGGAAGAGAACAGGTTTCTGGATGTAGGAGCCAATCAGTACGCCCTGAGTCCATGATGGGAATGAGAGATTGTTGAGGCCCACCATTCGCGCAGCCTCTGCGTCTGATATCATGCCACCCCGTCCCCATCGTCCGCATTTTGTTACGGATCCGAAATTTACCTAAGTAGCCGACGGAGAAATAGAGTTTTTTGTAATGGGACAGCAACGGGCGTGGTTTATTTGAACCCGCCGTGGAAACCTGCAGTTATTTGGCGAACAGCATGTCGTCATTGGCGAAGCTTTTGAATTCCAGCGCGTTGCCGCTCGGGTCGCAGAAGAACATGGTTGCCTGCTCCCCCACCTGCCCCGCGAAGCGGACTTGCGGCTCAATGCCGAAACGGACGCCCGCCGCCTTCAGCCGTTCGGCCAGCGCGTCCCAGTCCCCGCGCTCCAGCACGACGCCGAAATGCGGCACCGGCACATCATGGCCATCGACCGGATTAAGCGTTGATACCGCCCGCGCGGTGGGATCGAGATGCGCGACGATCTGATGCCCATACAGATTGAAATCGATCCAATGGTCGGAACTGCGTCCCTCTTCGCAACCCATTATCCCGCCATAGAAGGCACGAGCGGCGGCTAGGTCATGGACGGTAAAGGCCAGGTGAAACGGGCGCATGGGAATCCTTTCTGCTGGGTACCGGCCTGCCACAGTTGAAACGATCGCGAAAGCAGGCAATAGCGTCGAGCGTGCTCACACGTCATCCCAACATCGCCGCCCTTGCCCTCGGGTGCCTGTCCGCCACGGGTTTCGCGCCGCTGGGGCTTTGGCCGCTGACGCTGGCGTGTCTGGCGCTGTTCATCCTGCTCGTCGAACAGTCGGAAAGCCTGAAAGGCGCGCTTGCGCGGGGATGGTGGTTCGGGGTTGGCCATTTTATGGTAGGCCTCA
>CBHCMH010000341.1:0-3005 GCA_965974445.1 uncultured Rhizorhapis sp. | reverse complement strand
TTGGGATCGACCTGCCAGCAATGCCGGCGAATCGATGAGATGAAGCTGCGCAGAAGCGGGCTGCCCAAAGCGCTGGTTGAAATGACCTGGCCCACAGCCTTTTCCCAGTCGGGCAATATTTCCGCCAATCTGTCGGTCGGAAGATCAAGCACGATCATCTGATTGCGGTCGGATATCCGAAGCTCATAGGGTTCATCCGGCAGGCAGAAAGTGAAATCGCCCGCGTTCAACGCGGCGTCACGGTACCGTTGTGACGTGACGCTGTGCCCAACATTCTGAAGATGAACCAGCACATGGCCGGGCGAAGCTACGGGTGTTTTCGTGTGCCAGCGTGCGATCCGAGCACTGGGAGAGTCAGCGATGGCGAAGTTCAGATCACCCAGAGCGCATCGGCTCCAGCAGGCGTCGATGTCCACATTGCTTTCGACCACCATGCCCGGAAATATACCGCCGATCAGACCGTTCCAGTAATCGAGCCGCCCTGAGCGCTCGATGGTCCTTGTCGAATATTGCTCGAACATCCGTCCCTCTTCATTTTTGTTTTGTAAATTGATTATGTCACATAATCATTTTTTGTCCAGTGGAACGACCATCGGCGTTCATTCTGGCTTTCATACCCCCTGAACCATTTTCAGTGCTTGCCCGAAATCGGCGAGAAGATCGTCCGCGTCCTCGACGCCAATGGAAATGCGGACCATATTGTCGTCGATCCCCAGCGCCTTTCGCCGCTCCACCGGAACCGAAAGATGCGTCATGGCGGCGGGATGACTTGCCAGCGTTTCCGTACCGCCCAGGCTCACCGCAAGCTTGGCGATCTTGAGCGCATCCAGAAAAGCAAACGCCTCTTTTTCACCACCCTTCAGGTACAGCGAGAAAGTGGACCCGGCCCCAGTGCAATGGCGCGCAAAGATGTCACGTTGCCGTTCGCTGTCGGGGAAACCCAGATACACGACCCGTTCCACCTGCGGCTGATCGCGCAACCAGGCGCAGATCCGCGCGGCATTCTCCCCCGCGCGGGTCATGCGCAGTTCCAGCGTCTCCAGACTCCGCACCAGCATCCAGGCGCCATGCGGGTCCAATATGGTGCCGATAGTGTTCCGCATGGCGCGCACCTTGTCGATCAGCACTTTCGCGCCCAGCACTCCGCCCGCCACCAGATCGCTGTGCCCGCCCGCATATTTGGTGAGCGAGTAGACGACCAGATCGACGCCATGCGTCAGCGGCTGTTGCCACAGCGGACCAAGGAAGGTGTTGTCGATGACAATGGGCGGCTTTTCCGCGTCCGCATCAAACAGGCCGTTGCGGGCATCGACGACGGCATCGACATCGACCAGCACATTGGTCGGATTGGCGGGGCTTTCCAGATAGATCATGGCGAGACGGCCCATGCCTCTGGCGCGGTCGAGCACCGCATCAATCTCCTCTCGCGTCGCGCCCGCCGGAAAGTCGAGCCACTGGACGCCGAACTTCCCCAATATGCGGCCGATCAACGCTTCGGTCGCGGCATAGAGCGGCGCGCTATGCACAATGACGTCGCCCGGTTGGACAAAGGTCAACAGCGTTGTCGCGATGGCCGACATGCCGCTGGAAAAGGTCAGCGCGTCTTCGGCATCTTCCCAGACGCCCAGCCGGTCTTCGGCGATTTCCTGATTGGGGCCGTTGAAACGCGAATAGACGAGGCCCTCCGCTCCGCCCGGACGGATGCCGGTGACGCCTTCAAAATGCCTTTTCCCCGCCGCCGCGCTTTCAAAGACAAAGGTGGAGGTCAGAAATATCGGCGGCTTCAGCGCGCCTTCGGACAGGCTGGGATCGTAGCCATGTCCCATCATCAGCGTCGATGGCTTCAGGCGGCGGCCATCGATCGCCAATATATCGGGCTTGGGCCGCCTGCGTGGGGTGGTGGGATGATGACCGCCTTTCTTGTCGCCTGCCATTGCATCATTCCTCATCCTGGTTCCGCCCGCTGGGCGCGGCCGTTCCTAAGGGAACAGTTTACCCCGCAATCGGAGCCAGCACAAAGACGGTAAGCACGATTAACGCAACTCCGCACAGGTCGAGCAGCAATCCCGCCTTCAGCATCCGGGGCAAGGCAATATGGCCGGTCGCCCAAGCGATGGCGTTGGGACCGGTGCCCGACGGCAGCATGAACCCCCAGCTCGCGGCAAAGGCTGCAGGCAATGCAAGCGTCAACGGATCAGCGCCCGTCGCACTGATGAGTCCAGCGACGACCGGCATCATCCCGCTGGCGCTTGCGACGTTGGAGGCAAATTCCGTCACCAAGATGACAAGCCCCACAAGGGCGCAGGCGATGATGATGGGAGGGACTCCACCCAATGGCTGGAGCGCGATCCCCAGCCAACTATCCAGCCCGGATGCCGTTACCCCCTCTGCCAGCGCCAGACCGCCCCCGAACATCATGAGCACACCCCAAGGAGCGCGATTCGCTTCGTCCCAGTTGAGCAGCGGGCGGCCAGTGCCATCCGGGATGACGAACAGCAGTAGCGCGCCCGCAATGGCGATACTGCCATCCTCCAGCCTGCCACCGGCGATCAGCGATGGAAAAAGCGGCAGGAAGACCCACATGCCAACCACCATAGCCAACAGGGGCACAAGCCGCTTTTCCGCGATCGACCATGCTCCTGCCTTGCCGATGGCCCTGTGCAATCCAAGTCCGTCGAAGCCTTCGGCCTTCACCCCTTGTACCCGCATCAGGATGAACCAGCATAAGGGTATGCCGATGATGACCAGCGGCATCCCAAAGCTGGCCCAGGTGAGAAAGCTGATGTGATAGCCCAATATGCGCTCGATCAGCCCGGCCGCGATGGCGTTGGTGGGGGATCCCACGAGCGTCCCCAGCCCGCCGATTGTCGCAGACCGTGCACTGCTATCGATTTGGTTGCTGGACGATGAACGCCTTGGGACGCCGGCCGGCGTGGCTGACCTCCAGCAGCTCCGCGAACCGACGCTCACGTGTATCCGGCCTCTTCGCCGACATGACCCAATAG
>CBHCMH010000340.1:0-3012 GCA_965974445.1 uncultured Rhizorhapis sp. | reverse complement strand
ATTCTTGCCGTGGCTGGTGGCCGGCGCGACGAAGGCGTCATGATGCCCCATCAGCTCAACGATCAGCGGCGCGACATTTTCGGCGAGCGCATGCTCATAGGCGGCATCGTCGGCGACATGCACCTTGGCGACGCCGGCAATCTTCGCAGCCTGTTCAGCCACCCCGCCGCAGCCCTTGCCCGCGACCAGCAGATGCACTTCGCCCAGCTTGCCCGCAGCAGTGACGGCGGCGAGCGTTGCGTCCTTCAGCGACGCATTGTCATGTTCTACCCAAACAAGCGTCTTCATCATGCCACTCCCAATGCCTTGAGTTTGCCGACCAGTTCATCCACGTCGGCGACCTTGATGCCCGCTTCGCGCTTGGGCGGTTCAGTGACCTTCAATGTGGCGAGGCGCGGGGCGACATCGACGCCGTAGTCGGCGGGGGTCTTTTGCGCCAGCGGCTTGGACTTCGCCTTCATGATGTTGGGCAGCGAAGCGTAGCGCGGCTCGTTGAGGCGCAAGTCGGTGGTGACGATGGCCGGAAGCGAGAGCTTGACCGTCTCCAGACCGCCATCGACTTCGCGGGTCACGTTGACGCTGTCGCCCTCAACCTCCACCTTGCTGGCAAAGGTGCCCTGCGGCCGGCCGAGCAGCGCGGCGAGCATCTGGCCGGTCTGGTTGCTGTCGTCGTCGATCGCCTGCTTGCCAAGAATGACCAGGCCCGGCTGCTCTTCTTCCACAACCTTGGCGAGCAGCTTGGCGACGCCCAGCGGCTCCACCTCGGTTTCGCTGACGATCAGGATGGCGCGGTCGGCGCCCATGGCGAGCGCCGTGCGCAGCGTTTCCTGCGCCTTGGCTTCGCCGATGGAGATCGCGACGATTTCCGTCGCCACGCCCTTTTCCTTCAGGCGAATGGCCTCTTCCACCGCGATTTCATCGAACGGGTTCATCGACATCTTGACGTTGGCGAGGTCAACCCCGGTCCCGTCCATCTTCACCCGTGGCTTGACGTTATAATCAATCACCCGCTTTACGGGCACCAGGATCTTCATTGTCATACCTCCAGTTCATGCCTCTCCAGGGAGGAGAGAGCCCCGCCGCCCGCGCGCCTGTGGCGCTTCAGTCCGGCGGGGAAAGCGATCAGGCGGCCAGCTTGACCTGACCCACGATCTTTTGCGCAGCGTCGCCCAGATTGTCGGCTGACACAATGGGCAGGCCGGACATGGCGAGTAGCTCCTTGCCCTTTTCCACATTGGTGCCTTCCAGCCGGACGACGAGGGGAACCGACAGGTTCACTTCGCGGGCGGCCGCGACGATGCCCTCAGCGATGATGTCGCAGCGCATGATGCCGCCGAAGATGTTGACCAGAATGCCCTTCACGGCCGGATCGCTCAGAATGATCTTGAACGCCGCCGTCACCTTCTCCTTGCTCGCGCCGCCGCCGACGTCCAGGAAGTTGGCCGGGAACATGCCATTGAGCTTGATGATGTCCATCGTCGCCATGGCCAGGCCCGCGCCGTTTACCATGCAGCCGATGTCGCCATCCAGCTTGATGTAGGCGAGGTCGTACTTGCTCGCTTCCAGCTCCATCGGATCTTCTTCGGTTTCGTCGCGCAGTTCCATCAGATCCTTGTGACGGAAGAGGGCGTTGCTGTCGAAGCCGACCTTTGCGTCCAGCACGACCAGCTTGTCGTCGGCCGTGACGGCGAGCGGGTTGATTTCGATCTGCGCGGCATCGGTGCCGAGGAAAGCGTCATAGAGCGCCTGCGTCACCTTTGCGGCCTGCTTGGCGAGGTCGCCGGACAGGTCGAGCGCCTTGGCGACCGAGCGGCCGTGATGCGGCATCAGACCGGTCGCCGGATCGACGGTGATGGTGTGGATCTTTTCTGGGCTGTTGTGGGCCACGTCCTCAATGTCCATGCCGCCTTCGGTCGAGGCGACAATGGCGATGCGGCCGCTGGCGCGATCGACCAGCAGGGCGAGGTAGAATTCCTTCGCGATATCGACGCCGTCGGTCACATAGAGACGGTTGACCTGCTTGCCCGCTTCGCCGGTCTGGATCGTGACCAGCGTGTTGCCCAGCATGTCGGTTGCGGCCGCGCGAACCTCATCGGCATTCTTGGCAAGGCGGACGCCGCCCTTGGCTTCGGGCGGCAGTTCCTTGAACTTGCCCTTGCCGCGCCCGCCGGCGTGGATCTGGGCCTTCACGACATAGAGCGGCCCAGGAAGCTTGGCCGAAGCGGCAACGGCTTCGTCTACGCTCAGCGCCGCAAACCCGGCGGGTACGGGAGCGCCGAACTTCGCCAATAATTCCTTCGCCTGATATTCGTGAATATTCATCTGCCCGCCTGCCTTGTGGTTTAGAGACTCATGCGCAGGCGCTAAAGCATAGCTTTGGGGGAAATTCCAGCCTTGGTTGCAAATTAGTGCTTTGCAAAATTGCAAATTCCTCGCAGTTGCGAATTGCAAATGGGGGGCGGGTTCAGATCGCGATGGCGCAGCGCAGGCCGGATGCGGTCACGACCGAAAGAATCTCCGGGTCCTGCAGTGCGCGGGTGCGGTAGATGAGTTCGTCGAGGGTCATTTGCCCCAGATTTTTCTCCTTGATTGAAGCCATTGACGACAATCGCCGCAATTGTGTCAGCGACAGGCGATCGACCATGCGTCCGGCCATGCAGGCGGCCATGGGTTCGGATAATCCGGCCTTTATGAGGCTGTTTCGCACCTTCGCCTCAGGCGTGGTGGCGCACGCCGCGAGAGTGATGAGCGGGAGGGCCAGGAGGATATTCTTCATATGGGCGATCCTTGTTTTGGGCGGGTAACGTTAGTGTGGGGTGGTGCGGCATTCATTTCGGGTCCCTCGAGCCCTTCTCCCTTGACGGGAGAAGGATACGAAGCCTTGGCCCGGCGGAGCCGGGCTTAGGCGGAGTTGGAAGAGTGTGAGCGGGCCACAGGCCCGCGCGATTGCTGTGCAATCGCTTCACCCTCACCCAAGTCCGGCTAGGGAGCAAAGCTCCCAAGCCTGCCTAT
>CBHCMH010000339.1:0-3019 GCA_965974445.1 uncultured Rhizorhapis sp. | reverse complement strand
AAAAACACGTTGGAAGGCTCTGTCAGGTCTGCGTGGCATGCGCTGCGCAAGATTGCTAGACGGGCGGAATGGCACGCAAGTCGAGGGCCAAGCCGCCCAGTCCGTTTCGAGGGTTCAATTCATCGCCAGAGGTGATCCGGCTGGTCGTGCTCATGTACGTCCGGTTTCCGCTGAGCCTGCGAAACGTCGAGGACCTGCTCTTTGAGCGAGGCATTGATGTTTGTCATGAGACAGTGCGGTTCTGGTGGAATCGGTTTGGCCCAATTTTTGCCGCTGACATCCGCCGCCAGCGGGTGAGCCGGATGCGGGATACCGGCAGTGGCACTGGCATCTCGATGAAATGTACGTGAAGATCAACGGCGAGATCCATTACCTGTGGCGGGCAATCGATCAGGAAGGCGAGATCCTCGAAAGCTACGTCAGCAAGACACGCGACAAGGCTGCTGCGCTGACATTTATGAAGAAGGCGCTCAAGCGCCACGGCTCGCCCGAGACTATCACTACTGATGGTCTGCGCTCCTACAAGGCAGCGATGAACGATCTCGGCAATGCCCAGAAGCAGGAGATCGGAAGGTGGGCGAATAATCGCATCGAAGGTAGCCATGCGCCTGTGCGAAGACGCGAACGGGCAATGCTCCGCTTCCGACGAATGAAGACCTTGCAGAAGTTCGCCTCGGTGCATGCCAGCCTCCACAACCACTTTGCTTCAGAACGCCACCTTGTTGACCGTCAGACATACAAAGAGCGTCGCTCGGCTGCCTTGACTGCGTGGCAAAATCTTGCGGCATAAAGAATTAGATCGTTTTGGAGTCCTTGCGCGAAGCGGAGACGAGTTCGCATAAGACTGACTCCACCGCCAATATACCAACGAAATCAACGGCTTAGTAGGATGATTGGCCAACCGGCCAACATCCCGGCCATCATTGATTTCAAGTCACGATGGCCGCTACGGCAAGTCGATCAAGTTCGGAAGGCGAGGGAACGCGACCAAGTTCGACGCATCGGGCGATAAGGCCGATCAGTATACGACCGGCGGTTCGATAACCTTCCTCTAGCTTACCCTACTTCAATCCGCCTCCGTGAACCGCTCGCGACAGGACAGCGTATGCTCTCTTCACTTCGTCAAAATATGCGGCTTTTTCGTCCGGCGATCCGTCCAACAGCAATGCGGCGTATAGCGCCAAGCGGCGGCTCAATTCGGCGTCTACGGACAGCAGCCCCTCAATTCCTGCCCATAGAAGCATGATACGAACATCGTGTTCGGGCAGGGTATGGGCATTGCCGTAACAGCGAATGGCGGCACTGAATTCCGGGACGCGAATCAATTCGTCGAATTTAGCCGAATATCTCCGTGCCCATTCAAGCTGCGCGCCAGTCGCAGGATGGACAGCGGCGAAAGGTCGAACGAACGGAGAGGGATTCGCCGCTGAAAACAATGGCTGATCGCCATCGCAAACGGAATAAAGCGATAAGCACGGCGCACGACATGCGACACTTAGCAGATGGAAAAGCCAAAGCGCGTTCCATGCCTTCGTGGCCAGATTTTTGCCGCCTTCGTCGTGTTCGACCCGCAAGGCAAACGTCGCAATCTCGCTTCCTTGGAGCGCCGCCGCATAATCGGTGAAATGGCGACAGCCCGCAACCGTCGCATCAAGATCAAGTTTAGGGAAATCCGGCGTTACGAAAATGCCCGCAGCAAGTTCGAACGGGTCCGTAATCGCCAACCCGTGTCCAAGGATCACGATCGATTTGCTATCCGCACTAGCTGCAACGCCCACCATGAACAGGGGATATCGCATTCATCGCATTTCCGTGAAACGATATTCCGGCAAGAATTACGGTGACGCGTGGAATAACCCCCAATTACAGGCAATCTCACCGGGTCGATTACCGCAACACCCGCTTCGACCCATCAGGCAGGAACGCGATTTCCTTCGGTTCTTCGGTCAGGGTGATGCGCGGCTTTTCCGCGCTTTGAATCGGTTCCTGCGGTCCGGCCTTCAGGCTCTTGAGTTCGGCCAGGCGGTTGCGGAACTGGCGCAGGTCGTTGCCGGTCAGTTGCGCCATGGTGGTGAACTTGACGGAGCGCGGGTCGACGGTGCGGCCGTTGCGGTAGAGTTCGTAATGCAGGTGCGGGCCGGTCGATAGGCCGGTGGAGCCGACATAGCCGATAATTTCGCCCCGGCGGACAAATTCGCCCGAGTTCGCCACGATCCGGCTCATATGGGCATAGCCGGTGGCAAGGCCGCCGCCATGGTTGATCTTCACAAATTTGCCGTGGCCGCCATGACGGCCGGAATAAACGACGCGGCCATCCGTCGCGGCATAGATGGGCGCGCCATAGGGGGCCGCGAAATCAAGGCCCGCGTGCATGCGGCTATAGCCCAGGATCGGATGGCGGCGCATGCCAAAGCCGGACGATTGCCGGCCGCGAACGGGCGCGGCAAGCTGCCCGCGCTGTTCGCCCACGCCCGACGCCTCGAACCATTCCGTCCGGCCGCCGGTCGTCCATTTCAGCAGGTTCACGTCCTTGCGGCTCGTCCGTTCCAGCCCGGCGAACAGCAGGTCGCCGACCTCCACCTCGCCCGTTTCGGCGCGGCGATAGCCCAGGATGATGTCGAATTCGTCGCTGGCGCTGACGTCGCTGTTGAGCGACAGCTTGGTCGCGAGCGCCTTCAGATAGGCCTGAATCGCCTTTGCCGGGGCTCCCGCCGCACGGGCGGAGCGGTAGAGGCTGGAGCCCACCGTGCCCCGGATGCGAAGCGGCGTCTCATCCACCGCGATCGGGATTTTGGTGAGTTGCAACTTGCCATCGACGCGCGTCACGGTGATCGCCAGCTCCAGCTTCGCCCGGAAAGACATGGCATCAAGCGGGCGGGGCACGTTGCGCGATGTGCGGCGGCCCAGGCGGATGTCGATGCGGGTGCCCGGCGTCAGAGCGCCCGTCGCCACGCTGCCGGAAAGCAGGTCCATGACCGCTGCTCCGTCCGATCCGCTCACCCCGGCGCGGCGGAGGGTT
>CBHCMH010000338.1:0-3031 GCA_965974445.1 uncultured Rhizorhapis sp. | reverse complement strand
AACGGACAGATGCAGCAGGAACCAGGCAATCCGGGACAGCCCGGCTGGATGGATGCCGGACTGTCCCGAACCGTGCGACCCAAAAGGTACCTCGACCCCCACACGGGCATAGCAAACATTGCTCGCCCAGACAGCAGAAGGAGCACCCCTCTCCGGGTATTCCGTTCAGCTCACCTGAATCGGAATCTCATGTTCGTGCCCCTTGGTGTAGCGGAAACCAACGCTATGGCATGTAACGTACCTAGGTGACAGCTTATCGCTATCACTCTTGTGATATCAGCCCTTGGCCGGTGGCGATCACGGCTGCCGATACGCGGTCCCTGACCTGCAGCTTCACAAAAATCCGCCGCACATGGGTGTCGACCGTATTGGTGCTTATGCCGATAATTTCGGCGATAACGTTGTTGCTCTTGCCACGCGCCATCCAGGACAGAACCTCCTGCTCCCGTGGTGAAAGTGGGGAGGCATTGTCCCTGAAAGTCACCAGTTCACATGAGCGCTGATGGGCAAATTGTGACACAACCCTGAATTCCAGCATCCTGCGGCTTGACAGCGTGAAACCCTTTGGGAAAGCCATGACGACATATCCGTTGCGCCCATTGGGTCCGAACACCGGGACAGTCAGTCCGTCATCCTCATAATATTGCGTCAACAGCTCGCAGTGCCGTTGCTCTTTGGGGGAAAGAGACCGTAGTGCAGGCACATCGGACCAGCGGAACGGCACGCTTGATACTGCCGCGTGCGCGCGAATAGGATCGCTGGGCATCAAATTTGCGGCGAAATAATAGCGCGCCCATTCCTTCCAGCCCTGCCGCATGGCCCAGCCGCCCGCCGGACCAGGCACGCCTTGCTGCGGGAAATGGATCAACGCAATGTCGCTTATTCCATGACGAGCAAAAAAGTCGGTCATGGCGGTCCACAATTGGCCCACATCATCTGCTGCGGACGCCGCGGTCAGGAAATCCCGCATTCAGCCATCCAGTCCATCCGCTTCAGCGCCATCCCCGTCTGAAGCAGGCATTACATAGCATAATTCCGGCACGGATTGAATGAAGAGCGCGCGGCCCGACAAAAAAAGGGCCCCCTAATGGGAGCCCCTTCCTTGCTACGTTCAGGTGTTCAGGCGGTCAGTCGTCCTGAGTGATGAAGTTCGGCAATCCGGTGTCGCCACCATCCTCGCCGCCATCGCTCCGCTCACCCCGGTCCCGGCGCGGGCCGCGACCACGTGCGCCGCGATCTCCGCCGCGGCCCCGGTCACCTCTGGGTCCGCGATCGCCCCGGTCGCCGCGCGGTTCGCGCGGCTCGCGGGCCGGACGGGTGTCTTCCAATTCCTCGCCGGTTTCCTGATCGACCACCCGCATCGACAGGCGAACCTTGCCGCGGCCGTCGATTTCGAGAACCTTGACCTTGACTTCCTGACCCTCGGACAGGGCATCGGAAACCTTCTCAACGCGTTCGTTGCGGATTTCGGACACATGGACGAGACCGTCCTTGCCACCCATGAAATTCACGAACGCGCCGAAATCGACCAGGTTGACGACCTTGCCGTTATAGATCTTGCCGACTTCCGGTTCTTCCACAATGCCCTGGATCCAGGCCTTGGCCGCTTCGATCTGCTTGATGTCGGAGGAGCTGATCTTGATCACCCCTTCATCGTCGATATCGACCTTCGCGCCGGTTTCCGCGACGATTTCGCGGATCACCTTGCCGCCCGTGCCGATAACGTCGCGGATCTTCGACTTGTCGATCTGGATCGTCTCGATGCGCGGCGCGTGCGCCGACAGTTCGGTGCGGGTGTGATCGAGCGCCTTGGACATTTCGCCCAGGATGTGCGCGCGGCCTTCATTCGCCTGAGCCAGAGCGACCTTCATGATCTCTTCGGTGATGCCGGCGATCTTGATGTCCATCTGAAGGCTGGTGATGCCTTCGCTGGTGCCAGCGACCTTGAAATCCATGTCGCCGAGGTGATCCTCGTCACCCAGGATGTCGGAAAGAACCGCAAAGTCCTTGCCTTCCAGGATCAGGCCCATGGCGATGCCCGATACCGGACGTTTGAGCGGAACGCCCGCGTCCATCATCGAGAGCGAACCGCCGCACACCGTCGCCATCGACGAAGAGCCGTTGGATTCGGTGATGTCGGAGAGAACGCGGATCGTATAGGGGAAATCTTCCCTGGCGGGCAGCACGGGGTGCAGCGCACGCCATGCCAGCTTGCCATGACCGACTTCACGACGGCCCGGCGCACCGAAACGCCCGACTTCACCGACCGAATAGGGCGGGAAGTTATAGTGCAGCATGAAGTTTTCGTATGACAGGCCGGTCAGGCCGTCGATCATCTGCTCGCTGTCCTTGGTGCCCAGCGTGGTGGTGCAGATCGCCTGGGTTTCGCCACGCGTGAACAGCGCCGAACCATGGGTGCGCGGCAGGAAGCCGACCATCGCCTCGATCGGACGGATCTGCGTGGTGGTGCGGCCGTCGATGCGCGCGCCTTCCTTCAGGATGGCGGTGCGGACGATTTCGGCCTCCAGCTTCTTGACCTGCTTGATCGCAACCATCTGCGTCTGCGGATCTTCGCTGGCGAACGCTTCCTTCGCCTTGGCGCGGACGTCATTCAGCGCGTTGGAGCGGGCCGACTTGTCGGTCAGCTTGTAGGCGGCGGCGATGTCCTTGCCGACCAGTTCCTTCAGCTTCGCCTTGATCGGCGCGCCTTCGTCGCTGGAAGCCAGCTCCCACGGATCCTTCGCGGCCTTTTCGGCGAGCTTGATGATCGCCTCGATGACCTTCTTCGATTCCTCATGCGCAAACATGACGGCACCGAGCATGACGTCTTCCGAAAGCTCCTTGGCTTCGGACTCAACCATCATCACGGCGTCATAGGTTCCCGCAACGACCAGATCGAGCTCGCCGGTCTTCACTTCGTCGAGCGACGGGTTGAGCTGATACTCGCCGTCCTTGTAGCCGACGCGCGCGGCGGCGATCGGCCCCATGAAGGGCACGCCCGAAATGGTAAGCGCAGCCGAAGCGGCGACCA
>CBHCMH010000337.1:0-3033 GCA_965974445.1 uncultured Rhizorhapis sp. | reverse complement strand
GGCGAGCTGATGGACGCCCAGACGGCGCAACATTGGGGCCTGGTCAGCGATGTCGCTCCTGCGGGCACGAGCATGGATGTGGCCCGCCGCTATGCCAATGCCATCCTCGCTGGCGCGCCCGTCGCGATCCGGGCGACCAAGGCGGTTGCCCGGGCCGCGGTGGAGGCGGCCGCAAGCAAGGACGACCTGTTCAAGCTTTCGATGGAATGGTTCCACCGCATTATCGTTCTTGAGGATGCCCGCGAAGGCGAGACGGCGTTCAAAGAGAAGCGCAAACCCGTCTGGAAAGGTCATTAAACCAAGCCGATTCGCGGGTAGTACTACCCCGCCGTAGCCAGGGCTGAGGCTCCGAGATCGCTCCGGTCGAGCCCCAGTTCCGCGAACTCGCGCTCGGCCTTGAACAACCTGCCGGTATATTCCTCAGGGTTTGCGCATGCCGCAAAGTACACGATCATCCGCGCCGGAACGCCCGTTTCGATGGGCGTGGCCTTGCCCTCCTTGTCTTGCGACTCCAATCGCGCGGTAACCACTTCGGACGCAACGAACCCCGGGTGCATGGTCATCACAAAAACATTGAAATCCCGCAGTTCCGGCGCAACGACATTGCCCAAACGGTCGAGCGCGCGCTTGCTGGCAAAGTAGCTTGGGACGGTGAACGACTGCCCGAATGAACCCGCTGGAGGCACAACTTCTTCGACAAGGCGGTGGGCCTCGGCCGAGCCGGTCGTGATATTGATGATCCTGCCGCCGCCGCGCGAGGCCATGATCGGAGTGACCAGTTGCATCAGGATAAAGGGTGCGTGGACATGTATGTCGAAGTGATATGACCACTCGTCGAAAGTGATGTCTAGGAAGGCTTTCGACCATACCGAACCGACAGTCGAAGCAGCGTTGTTCACCAGGATGTCGATTCCGCCAAAGTGCGCAACGGTTTCGGCGACAAGTCGTCGAAGGTCCTCGTGATTGGTGAGATCCGCCTGGACCATCAGTGCCTCGCCGCCCGCATCCTCGATCTGCTTTGCCGTAGCGCTCAGACTTCCCGGAACGGCGGAATCGCGATCGACAGTGCGAGCAGCGATCACCACCTTCGCTCCACGGCGGGCAAGATCGATCGCAGTCTGACGGCCGATTCCGCGACTGGCGCCGGTCACGATTGCCACTTTATCGGTCAGGTCGAGTTCTTGCTGCCGTTCCATGGGGCATCCTCCATTTGCTGGCCCTTTGAGCGGCATTCCGCGCTTCCGCGAGCACCTCCTCGCGAATCCGGTCTTTTGCCCGGCCATGTGAGAATTACTTTGTGCGTTGCATTCGATGGCACAAGCGCCATGGCTTCCGGCGCATGTGTTCAACATGAATGTGTCACTCGCGACCCGCCAAGGCAATTGATGCTCGCTTGAGAATGATGCGATAGCAAAGCGAAATGGAACGCGTTTTGATCGCTGGTGCCGGTGCTTTGGGTTCTTACCTCGCGGTGCGGTTGCACGCGGCCAATCTTGACACGCATGCTCTTGCAAGGGGGAGGCGGCTCGATAGCATTCGTCGCGATGGTGTCGCGCTGGAAACGGTAAGCGGGGTCTCGATCGCGAAAGTCCGGGCTTATCGGGACTGTGCGGGGCTCGAGTGTGCCGACTTGGTGCTGTTGTGCACCAAGACGCCCGAAATTGGGGCCGCGATGGAATTGATATCGACGTGCGTCGGTACCGATACCGTCCTGGTCACATTGCAAAATGGGGTGGAAACCCCAAAAATGGTTGCCGCTCGCTTTCCCGGCATCCCGGTGTTGGCGGCGCGGGTTCACGGGTTCTTCGAGATGGTTGGCGACCGGGTGCGTCACGTTGGTGTTGAACCATCACTGGCATTCGGGCCAATCTTCGCGACTGATCAAGTTCCGGCGCAGCAATTTGCAGCAGTGCTTTCGAGAGCTGGCATCGCCGGTTGCCTCTCACCCGATATCATGGGCGATCTGTGGGAAAAGTTGACGCTCACCAGCGCATTCGGCGGGGTCGGCGCAGCGACCGGTCTGGCAGCAGGTCCCATGCGCGCGGATGCGACAAGCTGGGCTCTGCTGGGTTGCGCGATGCAGGAAGTTGAAGCCTTGGCGCTAAGTCGCGGGGTCAAGCTAACGTCGGGGTGCGTTGCGCGCACGTTGAGCTTTGTGGCCGGATTTCCGCCCGATGCCACCTCCTCGATGAAACGCGACCTCGAAACGGGGCGTAACTCGGAATATGCGAGTCTGACCGGTGCGGTCATTCGTATGGCTGCGCAATCTGCAGTAAAAGTACCAGCCCACCACCAGATCGAGCGAATGATCCTTGCTCGCGGGCTATTGCCTCATAGTTACCCTGGGAGTGCCTAATGGCTGGCGCGGAACGGGCGCGGCTCTGAGCCCTTCTGCGTGAATGGCGGCGAAAGACGTTCGGACGTCGGTTCGATCAAAGGTCTAAGCCGATCGTACCATTCCTCTAAGGTCTGTACTCGGGCGGGAACGAAGGCATCCGGTTCAATTCCGTGAATTTCAAAATCTCTCGGCTCGAATGCTGCTGCTTTGGCACATATGCGCTGAATCCGCCCTCCTTCTTGACTAATCCAAGTCGGCTTTGAATGGATGAGCGGTGATAGTACTACCGCATAAAATTTGTCACGCACGTAATTGAAGGCCCTGCTATATGAAAATCCTCGTCCCCGTGAAGCGGGTGATCGACTACAACGTGAAGCCGCGGGTGAAGTCCGATGGCACCGGCGTCGACCTGTCGAACGTCAAGATGAGTATGAATCCGTTTGACGAGATTGCGGTGGAGGAAGCGATCCGCCTGAAGGAAAAGGGCGTGGCGACCGAGATCGTGGCGGTTTCGGTAGGTCCGCAAAAGGCGCAGGAAACCTTGCGCACGGCGCTGGCCATGGGCGCCGACCGGGCGATCTTGGTGCAGACCGATGACGAGGTGGAGCCGCTCGCCGTGGCCAAGATCCTCAAGGGGATTGCCGACGAGGAAGCGCCGGGCATGGTGATCCTCGGCAAGCAGGCGATCGACGACG
>CBHCMH010000336.1:0-3039 GCA_965974445.1 uncultured Rhizorhapis sp. | reverse complement strand
GCGGGAACATAATAAAAGTCCTCCGCCTTATCGATGCGCTGGGTAGAGGTTATCGGCATGCGATCGCTGAAGCACTGTTCGACGTGATCGTCGATATTCTGCTGCGTGTCGTTGAGCTCATAGATGCACAGCCAGCGCTGCTCAGGCCCGACATGACCCGCGTTATAGCGGAGCTGATAGGGAGAAAGTTTCCACCGCTGCACCGCCACGCTGCCTTGCAGGCGCATCGTGTCATGGCAATGTATGTTGGTGTACCAATCGTTGAACTCGTCCTCTTGGCCCTCAAAAGCCTCGGTCATGACGATGAAGATGGACGAGAGCGCCTGACGCTTCGCAGGTGAGGTCGCGCCTTGATCCGGCGCTGCGACGGCGCCCGGCTTTTCGGCCTTTACAGTGTCGGTCATGGCTCTCTCCAGATTTCCGGCGCCCATGTCGGCGTCCGCTTCAAGGCACGGAAGGTCGCGGCAGGGCCGCGTTCCCGCTGTCCGACGACATAGCAGCATAGGCTTGCCCCAGCGGCCACGTTCGATCGGACGATGCCGAAGCAGGCGCAAGGCATCATTGGGAACAACGCAAAATAGCAGGAGAGCGGGATGGACCCCAAAGTGCAGCGCCTCGTCGATCATTTCGAGATTCGCGAGGTCATCGAAGCCTATGTCCACGCCTGCGACCGGTGCGATCGCGACGCCGTGGAGGATGTCTATCATCCCGACAGCTGGGACGATCATGGTCCGATGAAGATGACCGGTCCGCAGTTCGCCGATGCTGTCACCGAGTCTTTGAGCACGGTCTGGAAGGGTGCGACGCATCTGCTCGGCCAGTCGCGGATCAGGGTGGACGGCGACATGGCGGGCGCGGAAACCACCTTCTTCGCGTCCTTGACACGGGACGATGAGGGCACGAAAATGCTCGACCTCATGGTCGGTCGCTATGTTGATGTCATGGAAAGGCGTGACGGCGTATGGGCCATCAAGGATCGCCGTTGCATCTCAGAATGGTCATCGAGTGGCCCCATCGGCGTGGACTTCATGCGCGGCGACTTGTTCATCCAGGGCTCCCGCTCGACCGAGGATCCCTCCTATGAGGTGCTGAAGCTGGTCGCCGGGCGCGCCCGCATAGATCGTTAGGGCACCATCGGGCAGCCGGAGAGAATGGGGTTCCCGCCCGGCAGGTGGAACTGCAAAGGATAGCCGTGATATGAGCATCTATATCGACGCCAAGCCCTATCATGTCGCCCATGTCGTTCCCGATCTGGACGCCGCCGTGGACCGGCTGCTGGCCTCGGGGATCGGCCCGGCGCATTTCATCCGCGGGACGCGCATGTCCGCGCGCTATCGCGGCGAGTTGATCCATCTCCATGTCTCGGCCGCGTTCGTCGTCATCGCCGGACAGCTGACAGAGCTGGTGAGCCAGGACGACGACACGCGATCGACCTTCACCGACTTCCTTATTCGTCACCCTTCCGGCGCCCTGCATCATGTCGCCTATTACAGCGACGATTTCGAAGCCACGGTCGGGGACGCGACGGCACGCGGCCTGCGCCTGAAGCCCCACATGGAATATGTCGATGAAGCCGGAAACGCCTTCGAATCCTATTATGAGCCGCAGGACGATCCCGACGCCGTTCTTTTGCAGTTGGCCCTGCCGAGCCCCCTCGATCCCGTCTATCGCGAGATCGTCGAGATCGCGGCCAGCTGGGACGGGTCCGACCCCCGCCGCGATTTCTGGGCGCTGGTCCCAGAAGGCACTTTCTGACGCGATCTCCTCCCATGGGAGGAGATCGCGTCAGGCGGGCCGAGGCCAGACCAGCTTCAGTTTCCGCACGGAATTGACCATCCCGCGCTCCAGGACCGCGCTCTCATCTGCGGCGACATCGAAGTCGGGAATCCGCTCAAGCCATTCCTCGATGAAGATGCGCATCTCCAGCCGCGCGAGCATGGCGCCGATGCACCGATGCTTGCCCTGCCCGAAGGTGGCGTGACGGACATCCTTCCGGTGGAAATCGACGATTTCCGGCTGATCGAAGCGACGATTGTCCTGACCGTGGAACATCGACTGGACGAGGACACGGTCGTCCTTCCGGAACAGCACACCGTCATATTCGACATCGCGCGTAACCACGCGCGCGGTTCCCGTCGCTCCGTAGAAGCGCATCAACTCGTCGATCGCCCTTGGGATCAGGGCATAATCTTCCCTCAGCTGTCGGCGATGCTCGGGATGGGTGGCAAGGAAGCGGGCTATCACGCCCATGGTCGCCATGACGGTATCCAGACCGCCCAGCAGGACGTTCAGGATCATGCTGTGCCGTTCGGCATGGGTCATGTCCGGGTCGAAGACCCGGCCGCGCATGATCATGGAAATGACGTCATCGCCCGTGCCGTCGGCGCGCTGCGCCATCAGCGCCTCGATATAGGCGGACATCTGGCTATAGCCCCAGACGCGATCCTCCAATGTCTGCGGGTGAACGGAGGCGTCCGCCCATTTCATGAGGTCGGCCTTGTCGGATCGGGGCAGATCGGCGAGCTGCAGGAAAATCTCGATGGGCAGGATCGCGGAAAATTCGCTGACGAACTCGCACTCGCCCCTATCGACAAATCCTTCGATCAACTGAATCGCCAGGGCGCGGATATCCCGTTCCAGCTGCATGATCCTTGCCGGAGTGAATGCGGGCTGCAGGACGTTACGATAGGCCGAATGGGCAGGCCCATCGGTCTCCAGCGGGATATTGATCAGCGGCTTCGCGCCGGCGGGGACGACCACGTCCTGCATGGAGAACAGGTCACCATCCCGCTGGCACATGTCGATCTCCCGCGCGCGGGTGACGACCCAATGCCCTCCGTTGCGCGGCGTCCAGAAGATGTCAGGCGCCTCCCGGTGAATTCGGCGAACGATGTCGATCTGGTAATCGCTCGAAATTTCGCGCGGCGCTTCGTAGAGATCATAGTCGTAGACGCGATCGGCGGGCACATGATCGGGCCGAACGGTCGCCATTGTCTCTTCTGCCATGGTCATCCTCCAATATCCTGTCCGGGCGCGCTT
>CBHCMH010000335.1:0-3041 GCA_965974445.1 uncultured Rhizorhapis sp. | reverse complement strand
GCCTTCAAAGCCGCTTAGCGGCCCTTGGCAGGACGCGCTGCCGCCATGAATAGCCGACCATCGGCCTCAGTCACAACGGACCTGCGGCCGACGGTGCCTGTCGCGCGATGGCGTCGGGTAGCGGCTATTCCGGCAGGAAGTCGGGAACCGAGAGGTAACGCTCGCCGGTGTCGTAATTGAAGCCGAGAATGCGGCTGCCCTGCGGCAAATCCGGGAGTTTCTGCGCTATGGCGGACAGAGTCGCGCCAGAAGAAATGCCGATCAGCATGCCTTCCTCCCGCGCGGCGCGGCGGGCCATCTCCTTGGCGTCCGCCGGGTCCACCTGGATTACGCCGTCCAGAAGCTGCGTGTGAAGATTTGACGGGATGAAACCAGCGCCAATGCCTTGAATCGGGTGAGGACCGGGCGCTCCGCCGCTGATGACTGGCGAGAGGGTCGGCTCCACGGCATAAACCTTGAGCGACGGCCAAGCCTTTTTCAGCACTTCAGCGCATCCGGTGATGTGGCCGCCGGTCCCGACGCCCGTGATCAATACGTCAATCGGCGTGTCGGCAAAGTCGGTCAGGATTTCCCGCGCGGTCGTCTGGACATGGACGTCGATATTGGCCTGGTTTTCAAACTGTTGCGGCATCCAGCTGTTGGGAGTCTGCTCAATCAATTGCAGGGCGCGTTCAATCGCGCCCTTCATGCCCTTTTCCTTCGGCGTCAGATCGAAGCTCGCGCCATAAGCGAGCATCAGCCGGCGGCGCTCGATCGACATGGATTCGGGCATGACCAGAACCAGCCTGTACCCCTTGACCGCCGCGACCATGGCCAGTCCGACGCCGGTATTGCCGGAGGTCGGTTCGATGATCGTGCCGCCGGGCTTCAGATCGCCCGATTTTTCGGCGGCCTCTATCATCGAAAGGGCAATGCGATCCTTGATCGACCCGCCCGGATTGGAGCGTTCGGACTTGATCCAGACTTCCGCGCCGCCGAACAGGCGATTCACCCGGATATGCGGGGTATTGCCAATGGTTTCGAGGATGTTGGACGCTTTCATGTGGCGTTCTCCGTTGGCTGTCGATCACGCGCAGTTTCAGGCGTATCGAAGGTTCGTGCAAGTCTCAATTCCGGAAATATTCTGGCCCAGGCCAGCGTGATGACGATCGCGCCCGCGCCGCCGAACACCACGGCCGCCACCGGTCCGACAAGAGCCGCCAGAAAGCCTGATTCGGCCTCACCCAGCTCGTTGGACGCCGAAATGGTCAGCTGCGACACGCTGCTGACGCGGCCGCGCATTTCGTCGGGCGTGTGAAGCTGGATGAGGGACTGTCGAACATATACCGAGAACATGTCCGCGCATCCCAGGATCAGCAGGCAGGCCAGGGACAGCGGGACCCAGGTGGAAAGGCCGAATATAATGGTGGCAATGCCGAAAATCACTACTGCGCCCAGCATTTTCAGCCCGACGTCCGTCTTCAATGGCCGAAAGGAGAACCAGAGGGCGGTTAGGCCGGCGCCAACTCCCGGCGCAGCCGCCAGATGGCCCAGCCCGGCTGAGCCGATATGAAGAATGTCGCGGGCATAGACCGGCAGCAGCGCCGTCGCCCCGGCCAGCAGCACCGCGAAAAGATCAAGCGTTATGGTGGCGAGGACAAGGCGGTTTCGGCGGACATAAGCGAGGCCGTCGATCATTTGCGCAATGGGGCGGCGGCGTCTGTCGCGTTCGGGACGCGGAACCTTGCCGATCAGGCACATGCAAAGGAACGCGACGCCGAACAATGTCGCGCTCACCCCGTAAGCGGCAGCGGGGGCAACGGCATAGGCATATCCGCCGATCGCGGGGCCGATGATCATGCCCGACTGCCAGGCGACGCTGCTGATCGCGATGGCCTTTGGCAGGGATTCTCGCGGGACCAGATTGGGGGCGAGTGCCGAAAGCGCCGGGCCATTAAACGCCCGTGCCACACCCAGAAGGGCGGCGATGGCGAAAATCAGCGGCAAGCTGACCCAATCCTCATAAGTCGCGAGCGCGAGAGCCCCCGCGCAAAAAATCTGCAAGGCCAATGACCAGCGCGCGATATGGCGGCGGTCGAAATGATCGGCTGTCCACCCGGTGACCGGCGTCAGCAGAAACAACGGAATGAACTGCGCCAGCCCGATGAAGCCGAGCTGAGCGGCGCTCGCCGAGGTGCTCATGGTTTCTCGGGCGATGTTATAGGCCTGCCAGCCAATCACCAGCATCATCGCATGTTGCGACAAGACCGCGCTCAGCCGCCCGATCAGGTAGACCCGGAAATCGGGGATGCTGATCGGATGCCGGATTGAGCCTGAGTTCATGTCGAACCCGTTAGCCCCTCGCAATGGAGGGTCGCAAGAGAACAAAATCTACTGGACGCAAAGAAAAATGCTGGCCGCCGCCGACTGACGGCTGAAGCGTCCGGCCTGATCCAAAAAGGGCAGGGCATCTTGAGCATGGCGCTCAGGCTTGGTAATCGACGGTGCCTTCGCATCCGAACGCGGCAGGGCATGTCAGCACACGCTGCCTACATCAGAAGAACTCTAGCTAATGAGTGGACGCGCGCGGGAGGCTCACTGGCGGCAAGAAGCGATCGACATCTTACGGCAGGTCCAGGAGGGCTTGAACCGGCAAAGCGCAGCCTGACGTGAAATGGCTCCCCATGGTCAATGAAGACGCGAACTACGAGTTCTCGATTTCCTTACCCCCGACTACGCCAAAACCGCCCAAGAAGCGCGAGCGTGACCGGGATCGCACCGAAAGGCTACGCCTCGCCGGCGGTCACAAGCCATCTTTGAGGGACCGAGTCCAGCCACCGTAATTTTGTCATGCCTGCACAACAATGAGCTCACGCCCAGTTTACCGGTTCCGGACATGGGACACCGTCCGGAAAATCCGGCCTGCGGCGACCCATTCGAGCGCGCGGCTGATCCCGACCACTCGCGGCAGGAAATAGCTGGCCGCAGCTTCGGGCACGGTGCCGCACCGGGCGAATACGAACCCAATCTTTGCGCGATGAACGGCCATGCGAACGTCCATC